>JASFIU010000207.1:0-7865 GCA_050122495.1 Desulfobacterales bacterium
CGGCGCCTTTCCCAGCAACACCTGCCTGGTTCAGATTGAACGCGACGGGTGATAAATTGTCATTTGTTATTTTATTATCGGAAATGATTTGGCATGTATGCGTTGGAAAGATCGGTATGTTTGAATGATTACTTTCCTGCTTCGGAGGATTTTTTTTGAATTATTTTGCGTCCTTTTGATTGAACAAATTATTTTGAAACGAACCAATTGTTGCCACCATCTGTGCTTTTGTACATGCCATCTGCAGTGCCAGCGTAAAGAATATTCCTGTTAAAGGGATCAATGGCGAAGGCTTTTATCTTAGTCTTATTCAGGCCTTTATTTGTTTCTGACCAATTGGCACCCCCATTGGTACTTTTAAAAACCCCATGGGTTGTACCGGCGTAAAGGGTGGCCGTGTTGTCAGGTTCAATGGTTAAAGTGAGGACCTCGTTTTTGATTAAGCCTTTGTTGGTGTATTTCCAATTACGACCGCCGTCCGTACTTTTGAATACACCCGCCATGGTTCCGGCATAAATAATATTATTGTTCCGGGGATCAATGGCGATTGCTTTAATATGAAGTTCCCGCAGTTTACATTTTTTCATCGGCCACTTCGCGCCGAAGTCCACGCTCTTGTATATACCACAGCGGGTGCCGGCAAAAAGCGTGCTTGGCTTACGGGGATCAATCGCCAGAGATTCAAGTTTAAGATTTAATTTTTCGAAGCCCACATCAATCGAAGACCATTTTTTACCTCCGTTGGTGCTCTTGAATGCGCAATCTCTGAGTTTTGATTCATGTCTGCTTTGGCTTTTGTGGTTCATAAACACAGCAATGACCCAAGCCGCATCCTGAGCAATGGCATAAAGGGTGTTTGTATCAACCGGATCAATGGCGATGTCTAAAACGGCAACCTCATAGAGGCAGCTCTCCATAAGGGTCCAGTTATCGCCCCCGTCTACACTCTTAAAAGCACCACAGCGAGTACCGGCATAAAGCGTGCGCGTGTTTACAGGGTCAATCGCTAAAGATAAGACATCGGTATTTTTCAGACCTTGGCTGAAATAAATCCAATTCAGCCCGCCATCTGTGGTTTTAAAAGCACCTCTCTGAGTACCCATATACAGTGTGCCAGTTTTGACAGGATCAATGGCGATTGCAGACACCTGCATGCCCTTCAGGCCGAATCCAACCGATTGCTTTTCTCCTGCCATGGAATTGTCGGCTAACGAGAACACGAAGGCGACAATGCTTAAGATAAAGGTAAGTCGACTACGGATAGTCTTTTTCACTCTCCGACCTCCTCGTTTGTTAGCAGAAACGGTTATCAAGAAAAACTAAACAATTCGTCTATCAGAAGACAGCGTCATAAGCCCGCAGTCGTTTCACCGGTTAATCTATAGCTAGTATGGCGCTAAAATCCGATTGAAGTGAGATTCTGTTTCAGCCAGAAAGGAATTTCAAAATTGAGAATCGGTTGAACGCTGAACAGGAAGAGCGGATAATAGATTATTCGAAAAACAAATGAGTATGAGATGGAGCTAAAGGAAGAAGACAAATAAATATCTAATATTGGGTAGGAATATTCATGTCAAGAGAAAAAGGAATCCGCCTTGGGCGGATTCCTTTTTTCTAATGCCTTGTCGGGTGTTGCCTTGTACACGAAACGGCCAGACGTATTTGCCGTAACAAATATCTAGTTGAAGTTTTTTCCCTTATTTTTGCATATTGCTTTTTACGGGCGTAACCTTTACCGAGGTAATACCAGCATTGACGTTCAAGAACACCTTGTTTTGCCATTCACCCCTGTCGCGCCAGATAACATAGTATTTTCCGTTTTGGGGCCGGACTTTAAGATCGATTTGTTCCTGGGCGCCCAGCTCACCGCCGGCCATGTTTATCGGCCCGGGCCAATCATAAGTGTGATCGATCCAATAGAGCGAGTAAAACAATTTTTTATCGCTGGTATTGTCGAATTGGATTGAAAATGTGGCCAGCGCGATGGAGGGCATTAAAATGATTGCCACGATGATGCTTAATTTTTTCATGTCGGGCTTCCCTGATACTGTATTGGGACATCATCAAGCAGCGCCGGAGTGATGCTGCTTTCTGTCCCTAACATTAATATCGTCATAATTGTGGAAAACTTAAGTATCTTGCCTAAAACAATTGAAATCGCACGGACGAATCTAAATGGTTTGATTCAGAGGAGGATGCTCAAAAAACAAAGGGATGTGTCGGAAAATCTAATACAAGAAAAATTCTAACATTTAAGATGGCAAGCGCTGCTGGCGATAATTACGATTTAAATCTAGCCACAAACGACTGAATATGAATCGATGAGTTACTCATGCCTCAGCGCCTTTACCGGATCAAGGTGTGCGGCTTTTACAGCCGGATACAGGCCCGATACCAAACCCACACTTGCGGCCATGCCTAAAGAAATAACAATGGACCACACCGTTACCACTGTTCTCCAACCGGCAATAACGCTAATAACATAAGCACTGCCGGCACCCAGAGCGATTCCAATACAACCGCCCAGAAGCGTCAGCGCAATGGATTCAGACAAAAATTGTACGGTTATATCGGTTCGATTTGCACCGATTGACCGTCTAATGCCGATTTCTTTTGTTCTTTCGGCAACACTGGCCAGCATGGTATTCATAATACCGATACCGCCGACAAGAAGAGATATACCGGCGATGCAGCCCAGCACGATATTAAAGATATTCTGAATTTTTCTGGCCTGCATCAAAAGTTCCTGTGGCACGATAACCTGAAAATCTTCGATGTCCCCATGGTTGCGGGCCAGTATTCTTTTGACGGCCTGGGCATATGCCTGAACGTTGGCATCAGGTGACACACGCAGCCATACTTCTGAAACTTCGCCGAACTCATGAGGGTTGGCCGTCAGCATCGGTTCGGTGCCTAACGGAATAAACACGGCGCGATTGTAGTTGCGAACCGTCAGCGCCGCAGATTTACTTCTCGACCACTGACGCCCCTGTAAAATGCCGACAATGCGGTAGGCCCTGTTTTCAAGGCGCAGCACGTCCCCCAGGTGTCCGTCATCACCGAGCAATAGACTCAATTCTGCCCCCAACACACAGACCAGGTTTCCATGATTGACGTCCAAATCGCCGAAGAACCTGCCCCGAGAGAGCGCTAAATTCTTTACCTGTAAGTAATCTGAGTTAACCGCAAGGATTTCGACAGGATCTTTTCTGGCTGAAGCCAATACGGCCGCTTGAACCTCCTTAAGGGGCGCGACACGCGTCGGGACAGGAAGCGCTTGCTTTATTGAAATGACATCCGACAGACTCAGTCCTCGGGAATGATGCTCATGGGCTGCCTGCTGCTGAGCCTGCGTTAATTGGAGCTGGCGCACGATGATGTTGTTGGTTCCCAGACTTTCAATCTGCTCGATCGTTTCGCGCTTGGCACCTTCACCGATCGCCAACATGGCAACCACTGCAATGATTGCAAAAACAATCCCCAACATGCTCAACAGGCTTCGGAGCTTATGCCGATGCAATGCGCGCCAGGATTCTTGTGTTATCTTGCCCCACTTCATGTGCAAACCTCATCGCCAACGACACGGCCTTCCAAAAGGCGAACGATGCGCCGGCACTGGGAAGCCACGGCAGCTTCGTGGCTCACCACCACAATTGTGGCCCCTTTTTCATTAAGCTCACGGAATAAGGCAAGGATGGTTTTACTGGTTTCAGAATCCAGGTTTCCGGTAGGTTCATCAGCTAAAATCAGCAACGGATTGACAACCAGCGCGCGTGCAATCGCAACCCGTTGCATTTCGCCTCCTGAAAGCTCTGAGGGCCTGTGATCGCAACGGTCCATTAAATCGACTTGCTCGATAGCTGCTTCCGACCGGCCAATGGCTTCCCGTTTGCTCTCCTTGCGATAAAGAAACGGCATGGCCACATTTTCAAGAACCGTATATTGGGGGATCAAATTGAAGCTTTGAGAAATGAATCCAATTTGGTTTGCCCGAATCCATGATAATTCATGATCTGATAGAGCTGAAACATCCTGCCCATCCAGAAAATATTGACCCTGTGTGGCACGCTCAAGGCACCCGAAAATATGCATGAGCGTAGACTTGCCGGAGCCCGATGGCCCCATAATTCCAACAAATTCAGTCGGCTCTATCGCAAGATCGAGGCTTAGCAGTGCCTCCACCCGTGAAGGCCCCATTTCATAAACCTTTTCGATCCCGCGAGCCTCTGCAATTTTTAGATTGTCATTCATTGGAATTTTTAGCCGGATGCCTCAATTGTTTTTGCCCGACGATTTCTTCGGCTAGCGGCTGCGAAAAGGCCACGACATCGCCCTCTGAAAGCCCTTCGACAATTTGAGCCCAGTCGCTGCTAACGGCGCCCAAAGCAACCTCTTGTTTTTCGAAACTGGATTTTACATCTTTATAGCAGTACCAGCGCCCACCCTCTTCAAACACGGCATAGATGGGAACGGACAGAACATCCTGCACCTGGGCGCATTGAATTTCCACTTTGGCGGTCATGCCGGGCCGCAACCGCTGATCTTCCTCTTTAACCGAAACAAGAACACTGAAATATTTGTCCGCCTTGAAACTTTCATCGCGTGCTTCTGCCAGCACACCGATGGATTGCACTTGGCCGGATAATCTCAGATCAGGATAGGCATCCACTTGAACCACAGCCAGCTTGCCAACGTCGACTTTGTGCAAATCAATCTCACGTATTTGTGTTTTAACCACCATTTCAGATACATCCGGAAGATATACCAGGGGCTGATTTTGAAATACCACGTCTCCAATCCGCGGCTTGCGCTTGCTGCCTCCACGATGGCCTTCGGGTAAAACCACGATGCCGGGTATCGGAGCGCGAATGACGGTACGTTCCAGCTCCGTCTGGGCAGCTTTTAAAGCAGCCGTAGTGCTCTCAAGTTTTTCCCTGGCCTGACGTAATGCAGCCATGGCCTTTCCGACTCTAAAACCGGAAGCCTTTTTGGTCTGCTCTAAATTCATCTTGGCCCGTTGCGTCTGAGCCTTGGCCTTCTCGATCAAAGCGGGCAACACAAAATCCCGGTAACTCTCATATTTTCGACTGGCCACCTCATAAAGCTTCCTGGCTTCGTCAACTTTATTGAGGGCATTGGCAACCTCGGTGGTATTGGCATAACCCTTCTTTTTGAGTGCTTGTAAGTCAGCAATGTATCCTCGCTTCTCTTCCCAATCCTGTCTGGCCTCCTGGGCTGCCCCTTCAAGACGAACCAGCTCCAATGGACCGTCTCCTTTTTCTAATTTTAAAAAATCAAGCTTTGCCACCCGCAGATCAAAATCCGCGGCCTGCACCTCTTGCTCCGCCTGTATTTTTTCCCATTTGAGTGCTTGATCATGGGCGGCCACGATCGCTTCGTCTTCACGCACTTTAGCGGATAACTTTATTACCTTTTCTTCAAAAGGCGTTGGATCCAATCGAACAACCACATCACCTTTTTTAACCCGGGTTCCCTCAGCAATGATAGAGATGATTTTGCCCTGATCCCCTCGAATTTGAGATAACAGAACAGTTGATCGCGCGGCATCTAGCTCCCCGATCGCTTCAACGCTCACCGAAAAGCTGCGCCGTTCTGCACTTGCCCTGAGCAGCGGCGTATCTTCAGATTCATTTTTGAAGCGAACCAGAAGCAAAATCGCCAAAAGCAAAACCAGCGATAAGGAAAATAAAAATACTTTTATCTTGTGTTTTTTTAGAATCATTTGGGTCTATCGATTAAAGTTCCCATCACTCTCCTCAAGCGATAGGTCCCGATAATATAGTCAATAACCACGGAAAGCAAATTCGTCTGAGCACGCCGCAGGCTTTCTTCCGCATTTATCACATCAAAATTGTCGGCAAGACCCCAGCGAAATTTTATTTGAGCCAGTTCGAGCTGGCCTTTTGAATCTTGGATTTGGTCCTGCTGAATTTTAATTCGCTGCTCCTGACGGCGCAAATTTCGATGCTCGCGCTTCGCTTCCCTGACCACTTCATCCCGTTGTAAACTTTCACTTCGTCGTGCGCTTTTTACCGAAATTAAGCTTTGCTCGTAATTGGCCCGTTCGACGGTGCGTCTCATATCCGTAGTCGTTACGAGACTGACTCCCCACGCCTCCTGATCAAAAGACGAACTCTGGCTAAGCGTGTCGCCCCTGTCAAACCGGGAATAATTTAAAACCACATTCATATCCGGCAAAATATTGTGTTTGGCTATCCGCGATTGTCGTTGGGCTTCCCGAACCGTATCGGCTGCCTGATCCAATTCCACCCGATTCTCCAGGGCGGTTTTTACGGCCTCTTCTTCCGAAATTCGAAACAAGTTATATTCAAGCGGCGCCTCAACTTCCATGGCCTCCGAAAGCGGCAAAGCCAGCAGAATCTTTAAATTATCCAGCGCGACGTAATAAGCTTCTCTGGCGGTGGCCAGATTGTCCTCGGCATCATTCAACTGAATAAGTGCCCGATACGTATCGATTGGCGTTGCCAAACTGATCTTTTCCTTGGCTTTGGATGCTTCCGCATGGGTTTTTAGTCGCCGGGCGGATGCTTCATTGATTTGCACCAGTTCTCTTTGACGGACCACATCATAGGCGGCCGATACAGCAGAAACAACAGTGTTTACTTGGGTTAAATAAAAGGAACGCCGGTTTGTGCGGTCGCCAAACTCGGCATCTTGCACATTTGATAAATTAAACTCTCGGTTAAATCCGCGGAGCAGCGGCTGAGAGAGACTCAAGTCAACGCGGGATTGGTAGTCATCGGCAAATTTCTGTACATCCGGACGTGCACCAATTTCGGTACCTGCCGAAAATTTTTTCTGCAAATCGATACCTACTCCAAAACTGCTGTCCGCTTCATTGTTGCTTCCGATACGGTCCACTCTGGCGCCCGGCTGGATGGTAAGCTCAAATTCGGCCTCGGCAGCAATAATCGAAAACCGGGATCGATCGATTTGATCCTTCGAATCCTCGAGCGTCCGATTGGCTTCAAGCGCCCGGTTGATGATTTCCTCCAGGGACATCACTTTGGTTGTGGTTTTGTCGATTGCGGCGTCCGGTGCCGGGGAGGTAGCTGATTGTATCTTGCTATCAACCGGCAATCCGGGGGCCATATCGGCAACAATTGTGAGCGGTAGGTTTGAATAGGCCCAGGATTCGAACATCCAAACCCAGGGGAGTAAGAATATAATTGGGAAGGCCAGCCAACACTTCAAATGATGATTTCGGTGTCTAAATGAAGCATTCATCGGTGAGCTCCTAACAATTCGTAAAGGCGTTAGCAAAGCACGATGAAGAGCTCTCTTAAGACAACGGATCCGCCGGGCAAGCGCTCAGACAGCGAAAACGTAAAAAGATGATTCGGTAATCGATTCAGTTGAATAAGAGGTCAGCAGGAGTCGAGCTCTCCAGTTTTCGGTTGAAGATTTATGATAATTCTGGCCCTAAATGTGTTTCAGATAGGCGTTTTGTCTTCCAGAATCCGCCCTGACTGATAGTAGGCCTCTTTTCTCCATGTAACTGGATCGCCTGGATCCTTTGCAAGATATCATCTACCAAATGAATTTTACATTTTCAAGGAGTTTCGAAAGGATTTATGGAGCTATCTATAAATCTGCATTTATAGACATAGAGGTGCTGCGAATTGAATTTACCAAATACGAATTCTATTTGTTGACATGAATTTTTAGGTTGTGTTAACTACATACTGTTGGCAAATTGGAGGCAACGAATTACTCATGCAGGTTCGTTTCGTTAAAAGCGGTTGCAGTTATAAAAGATCTTAATTGGTTCAAAAGTAACCACAATTGTTCACGTCTTAATTTAATTAAAGTCAATAAATGAA
>JASFIU010000208.1:0-7834 GCA_050122495.1 Desulfobacterales bacterium
CTTTTTTCTTCAGCGCTTTGGTTACGCCATCCATAAATGAGTTCAATGCAGCCGCAGCCGCAACCTTGGAAATTTTTGCATCTTTGGCCGCTTTTTCTACCAGTTCTGCCTTTGTCATAATGCTTTACCCCCTTCTAGTTTGATTTTAATGGTTTGAGTTCGTGTTAACCGATCGCCTATTTTTCTGTTTCCATATAGAATGTACAATTCTATGTCAACAGAAATCTACATTTTACGCTACTTTTTTTAGAATGACCGCTGTTGATCTGCTGCATGACAGGATTTGCAGAGATATATTATCTGATTTTTTTTGAAAACCGCTAAAAAAGGGCATCGACAAACTGGCTGGCATCGAATTCCTGCAGATCATCGATCTTTTCTCCGATGCCGATATATTTTAACGGTATTTTCAAGGTATTGCATATGCTTATCACGATGCCGCCCTTTGCTGTACCGTCAAGCTTGGTCAGGGCCAGGGCGGTAATACCGAGGGCGTCATTAAATAGTTGCGCCTGCGATAAAGCATTTTGACCTGTGGTTGCATCCAGAATCAGCAATACCTCATGGGGTGCATTCGGAATTTTTTTTGAAATGGTGCGTTTTATCTTTTTCAACTCTTCCATTAAATTCACTTTCGTATGCAGTCTTCCGGCGGTATCGATAAGCACCATATCGGCACCCCTTGCCGAAGCCGCCTCGACGGCGTCAAATGCAACCGCCGCCGGATCCGCCATATCTTTGTGTTTGACGATGTCAGCGTTTGCTCTTTCCGCCCATATCATTAATTGCTCAATGGCAGCTGCCCGAAAGGTATCAGCCGCCGCAATAAGGACCTTCTTCCCGGATGCATCTGCTTTGGCGGCAAGTTTGCCGATGGTTGTGGTCTTGCCGGTTCCGTTCACCCCAACGACCATGATAACCCGGGGTGAAGGCACCGCTTCGGGTGGCGCCAGCTGCGGGGGCTGAAGAATCGATAAAATTTCATCCTTGAGCAGAGATTTTATCTGATCGGCATCGGTGAGCTTCGAAGATGATATTTTTTGCATTAGCGTCAACGCCGTCTGAACCCCGATGTCCGACGTAATTAATAATTCTTCGAGTTCCTCCAGCAAGTCGTCATCGACACCTTTTTTCCCAGCAAAAATTTTATCGAAACCACCGGAGAAGGTCTTGCGGGTTTTGGACAATTGGTCTTTTAACCGCCGGAAATACCCGCCCGATTCATTGGGTTCATTCGCCGGCTGCTTGTCGTCATCGGGTGATGCTGGAACTTCCCGCGAGGACGTGGCGGTTTCGGACTCTTTTTTTTTAGATTTGCGAAAAATCATTCCTGTTCTTACTTTTTATCCCGCAACAGCGTTATGGTAAATTCCAGATACAAACATCTCTGCTGTTATGTATCGCCCGGTTCTGCGCTGTTTGAATTTAAGGGAGACGGACACCTGGCATCTGATATTAATTGGAGGTGTGCGCGGCTTCGAAGTTTACCGAGACAATTTTGGATATTCCTTTTTGTTCCATCGTAATTCCGAACAGCGTATCGGCAAATTCCATGCTGCGTTTATTGTGCGTGATCATAACAATTTGTGAGTTTTCACCTATAATTTTCAACAAATCATTAAATCGGTAAACGTTGGCGTCATCGAGTGGCGCATCGATCTCATCCAGCAGGCAAAATGCGGCCGGTTTGATTAAGAATATTGAAAATATGAAAGCAATGGCGGACAAGGCTTTTTCGCCCCCTGAAAGAAGGCTCAAACGCGTCAGCTTCTTTCCCGGAGGGTGGATCATGAACTCCACACCCGTCTCCAGGGGTGCATTCGGATCTTTTAAAATAAGCTTGGCACTGCCACCATCAAAAAGCTTGGGAAAGACTTCACTTAATTTCTGATTGATCAAATTGAATGTTTCTAAAAAACGCTTTTGGGTGATGGCATTAATTTTCTTAATGACCTTGTGCAGGTCTTCAATGGCGCAAACCAGATCATTGCGTTGTTCTTCCAGAAAATCAAATCGATCTTTGAGTTGCTCATATTCCCGGATGGCACCCAGATTCACATCGACGATTTTTGAAATTTTGGTATTGCATATCGCCAGTTCCTCCTCCATTGTTTCGATCGTCTTTTCTGAAGTCAGTTCAAGGCTTTCGGAGTTTTGATGGAATTCGGCCTTGAGATTGGAAAGTGCGTTCCGATATTTTTCTTCGAGACGGGTGGCGATATTTTCCTGTTTAATTTTGCGCTCGGATTGCTCAAGCTCCAGCAGGCGAACTTTCTCCAGTGTTCTTTCTCGTTTGCTTTTAATATCCGATATCCTGCTGTCGCTGTTTTTGAGTTCCGCATCAATGGTCTGGTAGTCCTCTTCATTGATTTTAAGTGACTGATCGAGGGTTTCCATGCCGCGATACATTTCGGAAAGCGTTTGCTCGTACTGGACCACATCCTGTTTTGAAGCGTCTTCCTTTTGCTGTTTGGCGTAGATTTCGTGGCCGATTTGCTCAAGCCGGCTTAAACTGTCGCTGTGAAATTCCCTGAGTCGCCTCGAGCTGTTGTTGGCATTTTCCAATTTCGCATTCAAAGCGGTTAACTGTAATTGCAGATCAACAACTTTGTTATTGTATTCCTCCAGTTCTGTTGAAACCGAACTGATGGTTGCGGAGATATTGGAAACTTTGTCTTGCGCGGCATTGACATCAGCCGAAAGCTCCGCCAGGGCCGTATCGTACTTTGTCATTTCCTCGTCTATATCGCTGGCTTCTCCCTGGAGTTGCTCCTTTTCCAGCGTTACGATTTCAAGATGGTGGGTGGCATTTTTAAGCGCTTCGGTGGCCTTGACCAGCTCTTTTTCAGCCTCCATTTCATTGCTGGCGGCATCTGCTCTCTTTTGATTTAGTTTTTGCAGCTGGGTTTCAAGATCACGGGCTTCTGATTCCAGGGTGGCCTGATCCGAACGGGCTTTTTCCAGTTTTTGCTCCAGGGCGGCGCGCTGGCGGCTAAGATCTTTGAGTCTCTGTTTTTTGACCAGAATGCCATTCAGTTTATCTTTGCTGCCGCCGACCAGAATACCCTGGGGGGAGATGACATCGCCGTTTTTGGTGACAATGGTGACCGATGCGCCATTGCGGTTGAACATCTCCATGGCTTCAGACAAATTTTCGCTGAAAACAACATGGCCTAAAAGGGTCTCGATAATGGGCTCATAGCCGGATTTGACGATAATTTGATCTAGAAGCAGTGGCCCTGAGGCGGTCTTATCTGCCGGCTGATTGCCGGCTTGTTTAACAGCGTTAACCGGTATAAATCCGCTTCGGCCGGCGTTGCGAGATTGTAAATACTCGATGGCTTTAAGACCCGTTTGCTGGTCTTTAACAATAATATACTGGAGCGCATCGCCCAGTACCGCTTCCACGGCGGTCTCATAGGTGGGTTTGGCCTCGATAACATCCGCCATGAGACCAATAATCTTGGCTGACAGTCCCTGGCCCATGGGAGGCTCACCGGAATCCGAAGGCTTCATGATGGCTTTGACGCCGTCGCGGTACCACTCGAAGTTGTCCTCCATTTTCTTTAAGGTCTTTAATTTTGATTTGACCGTGTTACACGCCAATTCCAGCGACTGGGCCAATTTAACCTGCTTGCCGAGGGCCTGGCTTTTTTGATCCAACTGGTTGCCGGCCGCAGAGATCTGTTCGGCCAGATCATCTATGTCGCGTCTAATGCTGTCTACCTGATCATGCGCTTTTGTTTCTACCCGGCGGTTGCGAGCAACTTCCTTTTGGGCCTGAGCCTGGTCTTCATCGGCTTTTCTTAATCGTTTTTGAAGGCTTTCTTTGTTGTTAATCGTGGTTTGATAGATGTTTTTATATTGAGCCTCGCGGGCCACCAGGTCCATTAATCGCCCTTTATTGGAATCCAGGTCCTGATTGAGAGCCGCTAATTTTGCAGTAATTGTCTCCGCCGCACCCCTTTCCTCATTGAGCGCTGTCTTGACTCTGTCGATCGCTTTATTGATCTGAGACGTTTCTGTTTTGACTTGGTCAATTTCAGAAAGCATCTCCTGGTTTTTTTCCTCCAGATCAACCCGGGCGGTTTTAAGCTCCCCCGATTCCTGGGAAAGCCTTTCAATCTCCTTGCGCAAATGGACCAGGTCATTCTCAATACGGTCGATGTTGCGCTGGGTTTCAAATTGATTTGATTTTTGCTCGGAGATCTCCTGATTTTTCTGCCAGCGTTTGAGTTTGATCTCTTCAACCGAGGCATCCAGCTTTTTGATCTCGGTCGTGTGGCTGATATCCAGATCCTGCAGTTCGTTTAACAGGGCATCGGTTTCTTGAATCTGGCGGGCATAATCATCGTAATAATGCAAGCCCAGGCATATTTCGAAGGCTTTAATCTGTTTCTGGTATTTGTTGTAGATTTCCGCTTTGCGAGCCTGGCGTTTCAGGCTGCCCATTTGCCGTTTAATTTCAGAAATAATGTCTGTTACGCGCAATAGATTGTTTTTGGTTATTTCGATTTTGCGCAGCGCTTCGTTTTTGCGATTTTTATAGCGGGTAACACCGGCGGCTTCCTCGACGAAAAAGCGCAGTTCTTCCGGGTTTGCATCGGTAATGGCGCCAATTCTCCCCTGTTGGATAATGGCATAGGATTTTGACCCGAGTCCGCTGCCCCAGAAGACGTTGTGAATGTCTTTGAGCCGGCAGGGTTGTTTGTTTAAAAAATAGGCGCTTTCTCCGGAGCGATAAAGGCGGCGGGTGAGGTTGATTTCGGTGAACTCTTTGAGTTCCTCAGGGCTGTCCCCATTATCGTTTGACAGGGTTAAAGAGACTTCAGCCATGTTCAACGGCGGCTTCCCATTGGCACCCGAGAAAATCACATCTTCCATTGCTTTGCCGCGCAGCTGTTTGACGCTTTGTTCCCCCATAACCCATCTTAACGCGTCAATAACATTGCTTTTACCGCAACCATTGGGGCCCACAACCGCAGAGATGCCCTGCGGAAATACAATATTGGATTTATCGTAAAAGGATTTGAATCCGGTTACTTCAAGTTTTTTTAATTTCATATACCCAGCTCTCCCCAGATCGCATGACACTATTGGCCGATCTTGATTGGAGTTTTTTTAAATACTAGAAGATCAACGTCGACTTCTAAAAAAAAGCCCTGAGTATGCCTGTCGAGCCTTTTTTTAGGCAAATTCTGGCTTACAAAATGAAAGGAAAATTGTCATGAATTCCACTGGCAAATCATATCAGGATGCGGACGGCTTGTAAAGAAAAAACACAACTTACGGTATAATTTTAATGGTTTGGATACAAGATGTGGTGGCTTCATGTGTGCGATGTTTTAGGCGTGAAAATCTATTTTGTTCAAATATTAAAAAAAGATTGGTCAACGTAAAAAATTAAGGGATGGCGAATTTAAGAATCGATGTCATTTTTTCGATCCAGGATTGGCTTGTCTCATGAATCGTGATATTTTAATTACGAAGCGATGCGGTATGTCAAATCATATTGACACCCCCGGAGCAGGTTGGGTAATAAATCAGTACCGCGTAACGGCTTTGTTTTAATTTTTGAAACCGAATTTACACGGAGGCACCCATGCCGCGAAAAAAAGCGCTTAAACCGGAAAATATTTTCAAACATCCCAAAGTGCTTCAAATCACCGATGATATTAGTGCCGAGCTGCTCGAAAGACGGCGCTATTCACCCCCCGCGTGCACGGCCTTTCCAAGAAATACACAGGTCTTAAAGAGACAGATCGGTTTAAGTTCACGATGCATAAAGAAGCTGAAAAACAGCTGCCTCATATTATCGGTAATAAGGTTGAGAAGATCCTCGGTCTTAATACGGCCACTGAAAGCTTTGCCCGGGAATATGGTAAGCGCCGCAATATCGGTATTGTCTTTTCCGGCGGGCCTGCACCCGGCGGACATAATGTCATCGCCGGTCTTTATGATGCGGTTAAAAAAGCCAACAACAAATCCAAGGTTTATGGATTTCTAATCGGACCGGATGGAATTATCGAAGGTGAAGCGATCGATCTGGATGACGATTTGGTTAATGCCTATCGCAATTTGGGCGGTTTTACCATGATTAAGACCGGCCGGACCAAGATCGACACCCGCAAAAAAATGGAATTGTCCAGGGAGACCTGCAAAAAACTCAAACTGGATGCTCTGGTTATTGTGGGCGGAGATGATTCCAACACCAATGCCGCATTTTTAGCCCAGGAAATGTTTGACGAAGGCGTTCAGGTGATCGGTGTCCCCAAGACGATTGACGGCGATATCCAGGTGAGAGACGACTCCGGTCATGTTCTCTGTGCCATGTCTTTTGGGTTCCATACCGCCGCGCGGGCATTTGCCAACTCAATCGGCAATCTTTGCACGGATAGCAGTTCAGACGTTAAATACTGGCACATCTGCAAAGTCATGGGTCGGGTGGCCAGTCACCTGGCACTTGAAGTTGCGCTGCAAACGCATGCCAATCTGACGCTGATCGGAGAAGATCTGGCGGATTATATCGACGAAAATCGGCTTAAGGAGGCTCAGAAGAAGGGTAGCGTTAATTACCATGCTTACGGTATCACGCTGCGGCATCTTTCACGCGTTATTTGTGATGCAATTCTCCGTCGAGCCGCGGTGGGTAAAAACTATGGCGTCATCGTCATCCCGGAAGGCGTCCTGGAGTTCATTAACGAAATTCAGGTTTTTATAATTAAACTGAACACCATCATCGCCGTGTACAATAAGACTCATGATAAAGATTTCCATGCAGCCTTTGCCCTGCTTGAAGATAAGTTAGAGTATTTAAGGCGGCTTGCCCAGCGTTCGAGAGAGGATGCGTCCTTTACACTCTGGAATACACGCGACGATGATCTGTTTAACGATATTCCAGCTTTTTTCCAGGAGGGTCTCTTAATGGAGAGAGACAGCCATGGCAATTTTCCCTTTTCCCAGGTTGAAACCGAAAAAGTTTTGATGGACCTCGTAAAAGATTACCTCAGCATTTTAAAAGAACAGGGGCGTTACCGCCTGGGAATTAAACACGCCTATTTTCAGAAAACCTTAATCCAGGCCGGGCTGGATCCCGATGCATTTGGCCCGCTGCTGTTTGAAAACTACACAGACGCTGAATTCTTATTGCGAAAAACCTCGATTATATCGGTAAAAACCTGCAAACAGGCATTTGTCAGAGCCGGACTGTTAAAACCGGATGATCAAATTCCGGCTGCTGTTGAAAAGATTTTTAAACAATCAGTTCCCTCCTTTAAAACCCAGATTCATTTTTACGGGTATGACGGCAGAGGCAATGATCCAACCCGATTTGATTGTATCTACACTTACAATTTGGGTCTAACCGTATTCAGCCTGATTGCCAACGGTGCTACCGGGCAGATGGCGGCGATTCGAAACCTGGAGAAAGATTTTTCCAAGTGGGAGCCGATCGGTATTCCGATCGCGCCGTTGATGCATCTTGAAGAGCGTAAAGGCAAACTGGCACTTGTTCTGGAAAAAAGTATCGTCAATGTCAATTCGGTTGCCTTTCAGGTCCTCAAGGCCAATCGTGAAAAGTGGCTGGCGGTGGACTCGGACGAGGATCACTTTAGAAGACCCGGCCCCATCCGGTTTACGGGCAGGAGTGAAGAAAATCGACCCATCACCCTCGAGTTAAATGCGTTGGCCGATCAAGAAGGCGATTAGAAGTGGTTTCAAAAACCCATCTCCCCGCAAAAGAAGCGGGATTTCGCATCTAATTGAAAGATGATTTAAGGTGCTCAAAAGGCCCCAATGGCTGCGTTGCCCCGCTAATGCGGGATTCGCGTCTGAT
>JASFIU010000209.1:0-7765 GCA_050122495.1 Desulfobacterales bacterium
CCAGGATGCTTTTGGGGAGGTCGGTCACGTGTATCGGGAAACAGCGATGTGGGGATTTTGAAAATTTTGAGGCCCAGCAGTGCGGCTTTAATCACCATTTCAGAGGCGAGTCCCTTCCCGCCGGGGGTAACCCGGCTAAAATAGCTTGACTTTACGATCATCGGCACGTACCTATTTTTAGCGGTTTATGGACCAGATATTAGGGAAAACCAGCCAACACCCTAACTTTTCAGTTTGCAGTTAAGCGACTGCAAACAAGAGCTGCGGAAACGGAAAGGGATTGAAAACGGTGAACTCAGATAAAGAAATCAGAGGCTACTGTTCGCAGTGCTCGGGCTGGTGTCCGACCGTCTCGATCGTGAAAAACGGCGTTTTTGAGGAAGTCAGACCGGACCGGGACCATCCCCTGGGCCACAGCCTTTGCCCCAAGGGACTGGCCGGCCCGGAACTGGTCTACAACCGGCAACGCCTCCAATACCCCATGCGCAGGACCCGGCCCAAGGGTGATCCTGATCCGGGGTGGCAACGGATTACCTGGGACGATGCATTGGAGATCGCCGCTGAGAAACTTCAGGCCATCCAGTCGGCATATGGTGAGGCGTCCATCGCCGTGACCCGCAGCGGACCGGCGGGCTCGCCCATGGGGGAACTGGGCCTGTGGGTCACACGGTTTGCCAATGCCCTGGGCACCCCCAACAACGTGGCCACCACCCATATCTGCCAGTGGCATCGGGATTGCGGCTCCGCCTATACCTACGGCAATATCGGCAGAATGCATTCCGGCGGGCGGGCGGAATTTGACCGATCCGCCTGCATCCTGATCTGGGGAAGCAATATTCATGCAACCCGTTTTTCCCTGCTCCCCTTCATAAAGCGGGGCCTGGATAACGGGGCCAAACTGATCGTGATCGATCCGCGCATGACCGAAATCGCGGCCATGGCCGACCTTTGGCTGCAGGTCCGGCCGGGCACAGACGGTGCCCTGGCCCTGGGGATGATCCAGGCGATGATCCAGGATGACCTCTATGACGTCGAATTTGTGAGAGACTGGACGACCGCCCCTTTTCTGGTGAGGGAAGATAGCGGAGATTTTCTCATGGGCGATGCGCTCGTTGCAGGCGGGGAACCTTCAAGTTATACCCTAGTGCCGGAAGGGCTCGAAGGCCCGCAGCCGTATTGCCCCGGTTCGCCGCTCGAGGGGAGGCCGGTCCTGCAGGGCACCTTTCATCTTACAACGGTCGACGGTAAAGCGGTCCAATGCCGGACGGTATTTGACCTTTTGCGCGCATCGGTTTCCCAATACACACCCGGCGAAACCGCGTCTATCACCGGGGTTCCCCAAGACAAGATTCGGGAAGCAGCCAGGATGTTTGCCAAGATCAAGCCGGCCTGCTGGTATTCATGGAACGGTATCGAACAAAACATCAATGCGACCCAGACCAACCGTGCCGTTTGCGTGCTCTATGCCCTGACCGGCAACTTCGACACACCCGGGGGCAATGTGATTTTGCAGGGACCTGCTGCCAATCCCGTGCTCGGGCATGATTTGCTGGGCATCCAGGCGGATGGGCGTCGTCTGGGATTTAGCGAGCGCCCCCTGGGCCCCTGCGGGACATTCAAGAGCACCCAGGCCTATGAGGTTTATAAGGCCATCCGGACGGGAAAACCCTATCCGGTGAAGGGCCTCATCGGTTTTGGCGGAAACATTATTATGTCCAATGCCCCCAGCGGGCTCGCCCGAGAAACACTTTGCCAGCTAGACTTCCACCTGGAGTCCGAACTCTTTCTCTCACCCGTGGCGGAGCTTGCCGACATCGTACTGCCCGCCGCCAGTTCCTGGGAGAGCTGGCACGTAGGGGTCAATATCGGCCCCCTCGGGGACAAAGGGTATATCCAGTTGCGGCCGGCGGTGGTACCGCCGCAACATGAGTCCTGGCCGGACATGAAGATCATGTTTGAACTGGCAAAGAAATTGGGCAAAGGCGCTGCATTCTGGGACGGGGATATCGAGGCGGGATTCAACTACCAGTTGGCGCCTTCCCATGTCACGGTTGCACAACTGGAGGCCAACCCGGGTCCCATCACCATTGACCTGGCCATGGAATATCGGAAGTACGCCAAAAAGGATGGCGCCGGCCGTTTCGTGGGGCTGCCCACACCGTCAAAAAGGGTGGAGCTGTACGCTATTCCCTTCAAGGCGGCGGGGCATGATCCCCTGCCAGGCTGGAAAGAACCGCTCTCCGCCTGCTTCCCGAATGAGGACATCAGAGAAAAATACCCGCTCCGGGTCATCAACAGCAAGGTGATCGAGTATTCCCACTCGCAGCATCGCGCCATCCCGTCTTTGAGAAAACGCGTTCCCCGCCCCTATCTGGAAATCAACCCCGAACGGGCCCGGGCGTCGGGCATAAAGGATGGAGATGCGGTACGCCTGGAAACGCCCCACGGAAGCATTACCCTGGCGGCAAGGCTTACCGCCGATATTGCCCCGGATGTGGTCGGCACCCAGAACGGGTGGTGGCAGGCGTGTGAAGCCCTGGATCTTCCCGGCTATGACCCCTATTCCTCCAAGGGGGCCAATGTCAACCTCCTGTACGAGACCGATAACATCGATCCCATTAGCGGGTCCCTGCCCATCAAAGGGTATCCTTGTAGAGTGAAAAAGGTTTAAGCGATGTTGTATTTCTTGTAAACGTTCCCACAAAATCGTTGTTATTTACCATACCATTATTATAATAAGGGTTGACTGAAATGGCGGTTAAAAGGGTCAGGGCCTTGAATTCGAAAGCCGAAGAAAAGGAGGGTACCATATGGATCCGAACAAGCTGTTAAAAGGAAAAAAAATCCTGATCGTTGATGATGAACCGGATGTTCTTGAATCGTTAATTGAGCTTTTGGATATGTGTAAGATCGACACGGCTTCCTCGTTCGAAGAAGGCAAACAGCGAATTGAAACTGAGCGCTACGATCTTGCCATTTTGGACATCATGGGCGTGGATGGATTTGAGCTTCTCAAAGTTGCCAATGAATGCGCAACACCGGCGCTTATGTTAACCGCCCATGGTTTATCCGAAGAGAATCTGAAGAGATCCGCTGAAGAGGGTGCCTGTTATTATGCGCCCAAAGAGAAAATGCATGAGATCCATATTTTTGTCGCCGATGTTCTTGAGGCCCTCGAGAAGAAGAAGAGCACCTGGGACAAGTTCTTCGAAAGGCTTGCGGGTTATTATGACAACCGATTTCACGGTACGAACTGGAGAGAGCAGGAGAAAGCATTCTGGAAGGATAAATTGGACCATTGGCCCGATGTTTGAATTCACCGGGTATAACCATCTTCGCCCTGTCTGAAGAAAATGAAATCTGGTTTTCATTAGAAGTGGTTTCAAAACCTCAGATCAGGTTTCCCGCTTAAACGCCGGATTACACATCTTGATTTTAACAAATTAATGTGTGCTGCAAGGGTCTCGCTATCCAGCGGGACTTCGCAACCGCTACCACCGCGTTGTTTCCAACGATTGGGGCACGTCGCGCCCCGCCTTTACCGCCTATGGCGGTAAAATCCAAGCCACCCGCTTTGCGGATAGTCGGACCCGCGGCACCAACCTGAGGTCGATATCGAGGATGCGGTCATCGGCGGTCGCTTCATCAATTTATTAAAAACCCTGCAGATGGACTTCATATGTTTGCTTTTTCCAAGATTCAAGAATGTTAAATAATTGGAGAAATTTTACAACTTGACATAAAATACTTAATCGTTCATATCTATATTTACTTCCAGTGTCTGTATTTGGGGTGAAATGTGAGTTTCTGCCCTTCTATATATTCAGATGTACACCGTTAAGACACGCAACCTCAGATTTTTTTCGCACCCAAATACCAAATCTTTTTAAAGCATAAAAAAGCTGCAACAAATGGAGCTATGGTTGCGGATTAATATGCTTTTGCGCAGGTGGAAGCCAAGCGTTACGTGTATCACTACCTAAAACAGCAATTCTCAACAAAAACTTAGGGAGGTGCCTATGCGTATTACAAAGCTTATGCGTTGGTTAGCATATGGATGTGCGGCTGTCGCAGCGATCGCCATCTCTACCCAGGCGCTTGCGACAAGCCACGGAATTGATCTGAAAGGTAAGACCGTCGAATGGGTCATCCCGTTCTCTGAATCCGGTGGTTCGGCGAAGTGGGCAAACTTTTACGCCCCGCTTCTCAGCGAAGCCCTGCCGGGCCAGCCGACCGTGGTGGTCAAGTTCATGCCGGGAGCCGGTTCGACCAAAGGTGCAAACTGGTTCCAGAAGCAGAAATACAAGGATGGGACCGTTATTTTCGGCTCGTCGGGATCGACCCAGTTCCCATACCTTCTGGGTGACCCGCGCGTCAGGTATGAATACAAGGACTGGAACGTGGTCCTCGCATCCGGCACCGGCGGAGTCGCCTATCTGCCGCCGGATCTGGCCAAGAAGTTTGACGGCAGTGCCGAAGGACTGAAAGGGATCGATTTTATCTACGGTTCCCAGGGTGCGACCCGTCTTGACCTCGTTCCGCTGCTGGCCTGGGAGATGCTGGGCCTGAAGGTTGAGCCCGTGTTCGGACTCAAGGGCCGCGGAGACGGCCGCTTGATGTTTGAGCGCGGTGAGGCCAACATCGACTACCAGACTTCTTCGGCTTACCTGAAGGGCGTCGTGCCGCTGGTTGAGGAAGGCAAGGCCGTGCCGATGATGACCTGGGGTTCCCTGGATGCGGACAACAACATCATTCGTGACCCAACCTTCCCGGACATCCTCACCTTCAAAGAGGTATGCACAGCAACCCCGGGCTGCGAAACCAAAGGTGAGAAGTGGGAGGCCTGGAAGGCGTTCTTTATCTCCGGTTTCCCCGCCCAGAAAATGGTCTTTTTGCCGAAGGGCGCCAGCAAAGATGCTATCGTGACCTATACCAAAGCATTCCAGAAAGTCCATGCCCGGCCCGACTTTGCTAAAATTTCAGCCAAGCGTCTCGGAAAATATCCTCAGATGACCGGTGATATGGCAACCGCTACTCTCAATAGCGCCACCAACGTCCCTGCAGAAGCCAAGGCCTTTGTCGTGAAATGGCTGCACGATCGCTACGGCGTTAAACTGAAATAACCTAACGCTGCCCCTCCTGGTAATTCACGGGAGGGGCTCTTCCGTTCCTGTGTTTCGGAGGAGGCCGGATGGATATTTTTACTTCTGCGCTGCCAGCTCTCGTTGAGGCGTTTTCCTTGATTTTACAGCCCCAGCAGATCATGTTCCTGGTCCTGGGGGTGTTGCTGGGTCTGTCGGTTGGCGTATTTCCCGGCCTTGGCGGCATTGCGGGTCTGTCCCTGGTGCTTCCGTTCATCTATGGGATGGATCCGGTCTCCGGCCTGTCCCTGATGGTGGGGCTGGTAGCAGTCATACCGACATCGGATACCTTTGCCTCGGTTCTGATGGGAATTCCCGGATCATCGGCTTCACAGGCAACTGTACTGGACGGTTTTCCACTGGCCAAGAAGGGCGAGGCCGCCCGAGCGCTTTCAGCGGCATTTGCATCATCCCTGTTCGGCGGGCTGCTCGGCGCCAGCATCCTCACCTTCTTCATCCTGATTGCCCGGCCGATCGTGCTGGCATTCGGTTTACCGGAAATGCTGATGATCACCACGCTGGGCTTGAGCATGGTGGCCATCCTGGCCGGGCGCATTCCCCTCAAGGGTATCGCCGCGGCCTGTATGGGATTGATGGTCGGCACGATCGGCGAGGCCGATGCCGGCGGTTCTCTCAGGATGGCTACCTACGATATCCCTTACCTGACCGATGGTTTGAAGCTGGTGGTTGTCGGCATGGGGATATTTGCGATCCCCGAAATTGTGTCATTGCTTCGCCAGGACCGGCCCATTGCCCGGGATGCAAAACTCGGTTCTGGCTGGCTGCATGGGGTACAAGACTGGGCGAAAAATATCTGGCTGTCGATCCGCTGTTCTCTGATCGGCGTTGTTGTGGGCGTGATCCCGGGACTCGGAGGTTCCGTTGTCGACTGGATCGCCTACGGGCATACGGTGCAGACAACCTCGGATAAAAAAGGATTTGGATCGGGGGAAATTCGCGGCATAATTGGTCCGGAGTCCTCCAACAATGCCAAAGAAGGCGGCGGACTGGTCCCAACCCTTATTTTTGGCATTCCCGGTTCGGGATCGATGGCCATATTTCTCGGCGGTCTGGCACTGCTCGGTTATGATGCCGGCCCACAATTGATAACCAACAACCTCGACATCACCTATACCACTGTCTGGTCCCTGGCCCTGGCCAACGTTGTCGGTGCGGGGCTCTGTATCGCACTTTCTCCCGCCATCGCCCGGCTGACCACCATCCGCTTCACACTGCTGGCCCCCTTTCTGTTCATGATGATCACGTTTGCCGCTTTTCAGTCCCGGCAGTCGCTGGGTGACCTGGTGGCGCTCTTTTCAATTGGCTTGGTTGGCATCTTACTGCGGCGGTTCGACTGGTCCCGGCCCGCTTTTCTGATCGGGTTTGTCCTCAGCACCCAGGCCGAGAACTATTCGTTCCAGGCCTACCAGATCGCGAAGAGCAAGTTCCGCCTTGGTACGGGCGCCGGTCTGGAATACATCTTCTCTCCCATCGTGATCGTGCTCATCATTATAACCGTTATCTCGGTTGTGGTGGGTATCCGGCAGGCCAAATCGATCATGTCCGAGGGCGATGTGCCGGTCGGGAGGAAACGCGCGCCACTGATCTTTTTGATATGTGTCGCCGTCTATTTCGTGATCAGCTATTTTAACGCCGCTGCAATCACCATACAAACCGATCGTATTTTTCCGATGACAGTCTCATTGGTTGCAACGGTCGCCTGCCTTGCGCTGATCATCCGTATGATCCGGGCTCCGGAAACAGACCATGTTTTTGCCGACCGGGAAGCCAGCGGTGAAGACGCGGACGCCCCCCACGGGTTCTGGGGGACGATGGCCTGGTTTGCAACCCTGCTCGTGTTATCATCACTGGTCGGGTTCATTCTCGCCCTGGCGGTGTTTCTGGTGATATTCATCAGGGTGCGGGCCCAGTGCAGCTGGCCCAAAACCCTTATTCTGGCGGTCGGCGGCATTGCACTGATGTGTTTTATGGCGGGTGTCCTGCACCGGGACTTTCCGCCGGGCCTGCTGCAGGCTTTGGTTGAACTGCCCTGGCCGCTGGGCGGTATATGAGGCGGAATGAAAGCGGTAATGACGCCGGGTATGTTTACAGCCGTTGAATCAAATAAAGAAATGTGGGCAGCCGGTTCAATGTTTTGATCTCGATGAATTTTTGCAGCAGCTCGCGCTTGTTTCGGCTGGTATTCAAAGGTGAAAGGTAAATGGCGCCCTTGCTGTAAAACCGGTCGAGCCGGCTGCGAACCAATTCAATCAGGGCGCTATAATGGTCGGCCGGGAACCCGTCTCCCATCAGAAAATTAGCCGTGACCTCGATGTTGAGGTAGCGTCGATTTATATCAAGCAGCTTCTGAAAGCCATCTTTTATTTTACTGATTTCCAATGGCTTGTTAATGCGGGTCAGGATGGCTGGATTCACCGACTCAAACCCGATGTTGATATAGGTGCAGAAGGGAATCTGATTGAGTTCCTCGAACAAAGGCGCTCCGGCATTCAACAGCGAATCCACACTGCCGAATAAAAAGAGGGTGGGATTTTTAAGGTGTGACTTTTTAAAGTCAAAGGCTCGGTAAGCTTCAACGGCAGCCGTGCAGATCGGTCCGGTTC
>JASFIU010000210.1:0-7760 GCA_050122495.1 Desulfobacterales bacterium
AACTTAGCCGCTCTTGATGAAATCCAGAAAGCGATCATCATCAGCCAAAAGAACCAATTTATCGTTCTCTGGGATCTTTTAACCCGGAATCAGAAAAAAGCGTTGTGGCTGGTAGCTGAAACAGGCGGTGAAGGCATCTATTCCGCTGAGCAGCTTCAACGTGTCGGCTTTAATTCGGGATCTGTCCTCCAAAGAGCTCTAATGTCACTCGTTGAAAAAGAAATATTATCCAAAAACGGCACATTTCAATTCCAGGACGCGATGCTCAAAAAATGGGTTCAAAACTTATCTTGAAATTCCAGAAATGTACCCTCTTCCATTTTACTGCTCCTGAGAATAGAGTGACAGCGGAGGGCTTTGCTTTTTCGTTAAATGGGTGAAGAGATAGACCATAGATGATGATGCCATCAGGAATTCATTCAATCTTCATCCTGTTTTGACTGTTCTTCAGCTATTCCGGCTTTTTTTTCCGCACTGATTGCTTTTTGTTCGGCGATTCTGGCCCGCTCCTCGGCGGCTTTGGCCGCTTCGATAGCCTTCTCCATCTGGTAATCATAGGTCTGCTGCATTATTTGACTCGGATTGTATGATTCACTATATTCCCTGGCCATCCGCGTTGCTTCTTCGGCTTTATCCTTTGCTATTTCAGCGGCTTTTTTGGCTTTTTCGGCTTCCGTTCTTGCTTTCAAGACCTCATTTGATTTTTGTTTGTCGAGTTCGGCTTCAGCTCCGGTTTCCGGTCGACGTTCGCTTTCCAAATCCGCTTTCGGGGGTGGCGGCTCATAGTCCATTTTATCTTTAAGTTTGGCCTTTTTCGGCGGTGGCTCCTGGGTGATGTGCAGTTTGCCGTTTTCATCCGTCCAGGTATATACCGTATCCGCCGCAAGTTCAGCCGTCATAACCAATGAAAATATGACCCATATTCCGGTTAAAAAATATTTCATAATATCCTCCCGGCCGGACTGGTTTCTTTCAAAGGCCCTGATTCAAGTTTATCTGTCATCGTTTCTTCTGTCAATCTACCGTCGCATGCCAAGGCCGCCATCATCTTTGGGATCGCTGTAAAAAGGTGAAGTCCTGCGCTATATAAAATAATTTTCATAAGCCCACAAACCGCATGCAGATTACGGAACATTGACAGGCTTTCTGATATAAGCTACTCCTCGAGGTCAGCGGTTAAATTTGGTTCTAACCGAATGATGATACAACCAATCGAAATTCTAAATAAAGAGAAACACGGCACAATTTTTACAGCCGTCAAACCCTGAAGGAGGTAAAATGAGCAAGATCAAAGTCATCCACAACCCGGACAAGGCGCAACTGGACGAACTCGGCGTAAGCGACTGGCCCATCTGGACCAAAGAATCTTCGGAATTTCCATGGTCATATGATGAGCAGGAAACCTGTTATTTCCTGGAAGGCGATGTGGTGGTGACACCCGAAGGGCAAGAACCGGTGGAAGTCGGCCAGGGGGATCTGGTCACCTTTCCGGTCGGAATGTCCTGCACCTGGAAAATACGCAAAGATGTTAAAAAGCACTACCGGTTTGGATAGGAGCAAGCTCAATTGCGGATTTTAGATTGCGGATTGCGGATTGAATTATCAAACACGTCGAAACTTCAAAATCCGAAATCTGCAATCCGAAATCCGAAATCTTAAGTACGCTAAGAAACCAAGAATCCAGCTTTAGGGCCTGATAATTTTGATATTGCCAAAACCGAGATTGGTTGACACCCACGCCCACATTTGTGACCCGGGTTTTGATAAGGACAGAGCCGAGGTGCTGGCAAGGGCCCGCAAGGCCGGTTTGGACGCGATTATTGCCGTTGGCGAAAATCTCGCGGATGCCCGCAAGAATTTTGAACTGGCTCAACAGTATCCGATCTTAAAGCCGGCGGCCGGGCTATATCCGGCGCATCTCGATTTAAGTCAGGCCCGTGAGATGGCGGACTTTATTCGTCAAAACCGCTCGCATCTGGCTGCCATCGGCGAGGTCGGACTGGACTACTGGGTGGTCAAGGAAGCGCCCGAAAGAGAACTGCAGAAAGAAATCCTAAAGCAATTTATCGAATTGTCGAACGAGTTGGATCTACCGTTGAACATCCATTCCCGATCTGCCGGTCGTCACGCGATTGCGCTGTTGCTTGAAAAGTCCGCCGTCCGGGTGCAAATGCATGCCTTTGACGGTAAAGCCGGGGCCGCGCTGCCGGCGGTGGAGGCCGGATATTTCTTTTCCATACCGCCGTCTGTGACCCGGTCCCGCCAGAAACAGAAACTGGTTAAACAGCTGCCCCTTGCATGCCTGCTGATCGAAACCGACAGTCCCGTTTTGGGCCCTTCTGCAAACGAACGCAATGAACCGGCAAACCTCTCCTTGTCCATAAAAGCAATCGCCGAGCTAAAAGACGTGGACGAGGCGGAGGTCATCGCCGCCGTTTCGGATAATACCGAAAGGCTTTATGGCAAGCTATATTTAAACAGCAAATAATTTTTTGCCAGCTCGAAACTTTGTCACGTATTATAAAATTTGGGCGTGTAATTTCGAAGCACGAATTACGAAATTCGAAACAATTTTCAAAATCCTAAATTCAAATGTTTAAAATTTTGATCATTTGACATTCGAATTTGTTTCGGATTTCGAATTTCGGATTTACTTAGCCACGATATTTGTAAGATTATGATTTCATATTTTCAATTAATTAGAAGTCTATAAAAAATGTTGGCAAAACACGGCACATATGCCTTGATTCTGGTGTCTGCTTCGGATCGGCTGATTCAGATTGGAAAACTCGGGCAGCTTCTGCTGCAGCCGGGTTTTTATGTCTATGCGGGCAGCGCCTTCGGGCCCGGGGGCATCAGGGCCCGTGTTGCCCATCATGCACGAGTTTCGCAACGGCCGCATTGGCACATCGATTATTTACGCTCGATCTTGCATCTGGATGAGGTATGGTATAGTTATGATTCCGAACGACACGAACATCGCTGGGCAGATACCTTTAGCCGATTAAAGGGTGCGGCCCTGCCGATTGCCGGCTTCGGCGCTTCGGACTGCAGTTGCAAATCTCATCTCCTGTTATTCTCAAAGAAGCCATCTGTCAGGCGGTTTCGCAACCGGTTGGGCGCCAGCTTGAGTCATCATGGAAGAATATTCACCTATAAATTAAAATGAAACCCGTATCCGTTAAATTCCTTGGAAGTGGTGATGCCTTCGGCAGCGGCGGCCGATTGCAAATCTGCATTTTGATCGAGGCCGCCGACGCTAAATTCCTATTGGATTGCGGTGCGTCTGCCTTGATTTCCATGAAACGATTTGGCGTCAGTACCGCTGATATTGATAAGATCTTTGTCACCCATTTACACGGTGATCATTTCGGCGGCATTCCGTTTTTTATCCTCGATTCCCAGCTGATTTCAAAACGCACGAAACCTTTGTTGATTGCAGGCCCGCCTGGAACAAAAGACCGTATTCACAGCGCCATGGAAATCATGTTTCCCGGATCCTCCCGGGTAAAACAAAAGTTTCCGATAGAATTCTTGGAATTGCAGACAGGTGCCCGCACGGAAGTGGATCAAGTTATTGTTACGGCGGAAACGGTCGCGCATGCCAGTGGATCCCCATCATATGCACTGCGAATCGAGTGTGCCGGCAAATCGATCGTCTACTCCGGTGATACGGAGTGGACCGATAATCTTATTAAAATCGTACGAGAGGCGGACCTGTTTATCGCCGAAGCTTATTTTTATGATAAAAAGATTAAATTTCACCTGAATTATAAAACCCTGATGGAAAAGAAAGAGGAACTGGATTGTAAACGAATCATTCTGACCCATATGAGCGATGATATGCTGCGCCGTCTTGACAGCCTAAAGTTCGAATATGCAGAAGACGGTAAGGAAATTATCCTATGAATAATGACAGGCGGTATATAAAATGAAAGCAAATGATTTGGACCTGCAATTTTCGCCGGTAACCCAAAAAAGGTGGACGGATTTTGAAACGCTATTCGGCGAACGCGGGGCCTGCGGCGGCTGCTGGTGCATGCTCTGGCGGCTGAGGCGTAAAGAATTCGAGAACCAGAAAGGCCCGGGCAACCGCAAAGCCATGAAAGCCATTATTGACTCGGGTAAAATTCCGGGTATTCTGGCATTTTTTCAGGATCGGCCGGTGGCCTGGTGTTCGGTGGCTCCCCGGGATCATTTCCCGGCACTTGGACGCTCACGGATTCTGAAACCGGTCGATGATTTGCCGGTCTGGTCGATCTCCTGTCTTTTTGTGGAAAAAAATTACCGCCGCAAGGGCTTGAGCACCCAGATGATTAAGGCCGCTGTAGATTACGTTAAACAGAAGGGCGGTGCGGTTGTGGAAGCATATCCGGTGGAGCCCAAAAAAGATAAAATGCCGGATGTCTTTGCCTGGACAGGTCTGGCTTCGGCTTATATAAAAGCAGGATTTAAGGAATGCGCCCGCCGCTCCGAAACCCGGCCGATCATGCGATTTTATGTCGGCGCTTGAGGCTGTTTGCTTTGAAAATTATCATTCTTTGGCGAATGAATTGAGCAGCCCGGTTATCGCGGCCTGCCAGAATGTGTTGTTGGATCAAGATCCTTCATTGGCTGCATCCTCTAAGATCTATCGGCCAGGTGCCGACCACTTCGTCTCCCCTTGTAAGATGGTATCTGTCAAATAGGTTTATCGTTGGGTCGCAGTGCGAAGTCACCAGTTCCAGGACGGTGCCCAGCGCGGGCAGTTCCGAACTGGCCGTACTGGTGATCCGGCCGTATTCATCGCCGAACCAGTCGTACACCCATGCGGAGTCTTGAGGTACGATAACCTGTGGTTTGGCACCGTCTTTGTAAAGTGACTTTAGCCCTGCATCTACAGTAACAAATTCTTTATGGTTGGCACTGATAACCGTTGTGAGCAGTCGCAGAGCCGGGGCGAACGATACAAACCGGGTGCCGTCATCAGCCGATCCGATAGCGAGATACTCTGCGTCCATGACCACATATGAGCCGACCTGAAGCTCCGATATTTCGGCAACCTCGAGATCAATATCGAAGGTCCCCGTGCCGGAGGCGCTAAAGATGGTGCAGGTCGGCACCCTGGCCCGGATTTCGCGAAAAACACGCACCGCTTCCTCGAGGCATCGATGCGAGGTCTGCTTTCTGGCTTCGTAGGATTGAATGTGCTGGGCATGCCCGGCGTAGGCCTGAATTCCCCGAAGATGCAAGTGTGTGCTGGAAACAATTTGGTCGGCCAACGCCGATGCATCGGGCGGATTTACGCCGGTCCGATTCAAACCAACATCCACATCAAGAAGCACACTCATGGACATGCCTCTGTTGCCTAGGGCCGTATCGAGCGATTCAATGTTTGCCGGGTGATCCACAACGACCATCAAATCCGGGCATAATCCCAAAAGATCGATAAGCTTATCTATCTTGATGGGCGTCACCACCGGTCCGGTGATAAGGATGTTATCAAGGCCTGCCTCTACCAGAGCAGCGGCCTCAGAGACCTTGGCGGCACAGACACCGATGGCCCCGCCTTCGATTTGCTTCCGGGCCAGGGACGAGCACTTGTGCGTCTTGATATGCGGACGGATGCGCTTGCCTGCAGAATCCACCGTAGACTGCATAATCTCAAGATTTCGCTCGAGGACATCCATATCCAACACCAGACAAGGCGTGTCGAGGTCAGACTTGTATTTCGCTTTAATCGTCATCTGAGCTCCTATTGCTCCAAAGTGAGTTGTGCCCCGGATTACAATGGGCGCTTCGGTTATGGAATTATTATTGCTTGGATTTTAACGCCGTAGGCGGTAAAGGCGGGGCATGAAGCGACCCGATCGTTGCGGGGCCATCTAAGAGCCGCCTAAACAGGTTTGTAAGACATTAACCCTTGTTTAATATCTCAACAATCCGATCTCGGTACGGTTGACTCTCCGCGTTGGCTGATAAGACCTCAATTTCTGAAGCGGATGACGCCCCTATTCCGATTTCAGCGGCTCGGGCAATTTGTTCCTGTTCAAAAATCTTAGTATTCATGACCTGAGCGTTACTTCCCAGAGATTGCAATATCGCCAGGCCGACGGCATCGATCGCCACTCGGTCGCGGGAGGCGAGAAAGACATTGCCCTTGGCGCGCTTGCCGGTCGCCGGTCCACCATCCACAAAAGCGTCAATTCCGTCCAGCACGACAAGATCGGGTTTAAAAGGCGCATTAATTTCCGCTATCAGCTTGCGCTGGTGGGGTGATCCGTGAAGTTCACTCATATATTTATAGCCATGCCGGCTGGTGGGAACCACGCCGACATGAAGTTTGAGGGACATCGTAAAAACACCCCCATATTGATGGGTCTTCAGGCAGCAGGTCGAGATGAGGCATTCGGACTCCAGG
Organism: Desulfobacterales bacterium; assembly: GCA_050122495.1. Classification (GTDB taxonomy): domain Bacteria; phylum Desulfobacterota; class Desulfobacteria; order Desulfobacterales; family JAHEIW01; genus JAHEIW01. The sequence continues at coordinate 6,401 of JASFIU010000210.1, forward strand.
ATGGGTCGCGCAACCCGGAATCCGTCCTGCCAATGGGATTCCTCGGGCTGGATCTTGACCCAATCCTTTTCGTCAAGCTCATCGAAGTCGATGATTTTAACATCCAGTTTCTCCATCAACGGGAGGACACCCTTTTGCTCCATGACCGAACGGGTCGGCGGATAGCTGCGCTCGCCCAGACTGACCGACTTGGCGCCCATCTTCCAAACCTCATCTACCAGGGCAACCAGGGTATCATTGTGGGTTGATCCGGGGGTAAGATCAGCGGTATTGAAATTGGGTTTAATCAAAACATCTTTGTTCTTTACCGGGTTTATACCCAGGGTTTTGATGGATAATGCAACCCCGGATTTTCGATCTTCGGTGCTTACAAACGCGACTTGACTTTTACGATTCGCCATAACCGAACCTCCATGTATGCCTAACAATAATGCGCCTCCGGCTGTCGTGGAATACTTCAAAAAATCTCTTCGACTGATCCCGGTCGCCATTTTATTTCTCCTGCCAGTTTTTATATTGCCACTTCATTTTTAATGATATGAAAGTTTATTTAACATCTTGCGAGCGAATTGAAAACAAAAATGAGTAATAACGGTTAGCCGGTTGGCCCGTTTCCAGTTGAGCCCGTTAAAAGAAGCATCCTGTCTGATCTTATTTTTTTACCGGCTAACGGGTAACGGGCTCAACGGGCAAAACCGAATAATAGTGCGTAAAAGAAACTTGACGACGAATAACAAAGCGATCAGGCAAGATATAGGGGTTATCAGAGCCGTTTAAAGGTTCATGAATTTGGCCGCGATATTCTTCATGATTTCATTGGTGCCCGCAAAGATGGACATCACCCGCGCATCCCGCCAGGCCTGGGCAATCGGACATTTTTCCAGGATGCCGAAGCTACCGCAAAAATCCAGTGAACGATCGGCAATCCGTTTAACCAAGTCGGTGGTCCAGTATTTGGCCATGGATGTCTCGATCACAACATTTTCACCTTCCATATGATCCCGGACGAGTTTATCGACAAAATTTCGACCCAATTTTATTTCGGTGGCCATTTCTACCAGACCGAATTGGATTACCTGAGATTTTGCAATGGGTTTTCCCGATACCTGGGTGTTTTGACAGTGTGATATGGTCCATTCCAGGATATGCTCGGCGGCAGCAACCGCCCAGATAGCACAAACAAGACGTTCCTGCTGCAATTTTTCCATGAGCATTAAAAACCCATCTCCTTTTGTCCCCAGGCGATTCACCTTGGGTATGCGGCATTTTGTAAAAAAGAGTTCGGCAGTATCCTGACTCCACAGACCCATTTTTTTCAACCGGCGCCCCTTCTCGAAGCCCGGCGTTCCGGATTCAACCA
>JASFIU010000211.1:0-7727 GCA_050122495.1 Desulfobacterales bacterium
AATCCGCTTAAGGGAATTGTGGTACAGCGTGCGCGAGGCCCTGCTGGAAAGCGGCCCGCCGCTGCCCCATGTTTTGACCCCCTTTTCCTTCGCACGGGGATTAAACATTCAGGAAACGCTTTCAGCCGATATTTACGCCGAACCGATCGAAGGTGCCCGGCAGGCGGTTTCGGGCCGGTTTACCGATCTGATGGACCCGGAAACCCCCATCCCGCTAAATGCACAGGGAGCCGCAGAATCTCGGCTGCCTGTAAAAGACAGCACCTATACCCATTGTTTCAGCTGCCAGACCTGCACGACCGTGTGCCCGGTGGTCGGCAACTATGACGACCCCGAACAGGTGCTTGGATTGCTGCCGCATCAAATCATGTGCAGCCTGGGCCTGGGATTAACCGAGATGGCATCCGGTGCCCGCATGAATTGGGATTGCCTGACCTGTTACAAATGCCAGGAAAACTGCCCGCAGCAGGTTGAGGTGTGTGATGTTTTATATCGATTGAAAAATACGGCGGTAGCAGCCATTGAGCATTGACGCTCAATGGCTGGTTATTAGTTATTTGTTATTGGTTAATGGTGCTCACACAAGGACGCTAAGCCGCGAAGAAAGATAATTTAATTTAAAACACTTGGCGACTTTGCGTCTTTGCGTGAGGCATAATCTTTAGTTCAATTCGGGCACTTTTTTATTGGGAAAAACTGTATGAAATTTGCTTTATTCCACGGCTGCAACATCCCGGCGCGCGTCGAGCAATACGCGGACGCCACCCGAGCGGTCTCAAACCGGTTGGGAATTGAACTGGTTGAAATGACCCAATTTTGCTGCTGCGGATATCCGGCCCGCAACACGGATTATCGCGCCTACGTTCTTTCGGCCGCTAAAAATTTAGCGGTGGCCGAAAGCAGCGGCCTGGATATGCTGGTGATGTGCAAATGCTGTTACGGCAGCCTCAAAAAAGCCGAACATTTTTTAAATCAAGATCCGGACCTAAAAGCCGAGATCAATCGTCTTCTGGCAAAGGAAAATCTGGAATATAACAGCAAGGTCCAGGTCAAACACCTGCTCTCGGTTCTGTATCATGACGTCGGTCTTGATGGGATAAAAGATAAGATATCAAAAACCTACAGCGGGCTGCAGATAGCCGTCAGCTACGGGTGCCATGCCTTGCGGCCGAGTGCGGTGACGGATTTTGACGATCCCGTGTCACCGAAAATCTTTGACGAACTGGTGGAAGCCACCGGCGCGTCCAGTGTGGAGTGGACCCGCAAATTAGATTGCTGCGGGGCCCCGTTAACCGGGATCAATGACCGGCTGGCGATGGATATGGCTCTAAAAAAGATTACCAGTGCCCGTGAAGCGAGCGCCCAGTTTATCTGTACGGCGTGTCCCTACACCCAGCTTCAATTCGACGGGGTTCAGTTGCGTTTGGCGGCTGATTCCAACAACGGCCAACCGCTGGCACCCATTCTTTATCCGCAACTGCTGGGTTTAAGTATGGGTATTGATGAAAAGACCCTGGGTATCTCTAAAAATGAAATCAGTCTTTCCGATATTACCTCATTCTTCAAAGCGGAGTAATTATGTCAAAAACAGGTATAGGTGCAGTCATGGTGGTGGGCGGTGGTATCGCCGGAATGCAGGCGTCCCTGGATCTTGCCGATTCCGGTTACTATGTCTACCTGGTGGAAAGTTCGAGCTCGATCGGCGGCATGATGTCGCAGTTGGACAAGACCTTTCCGACCAACGACTGTGCGATGTGAATTATATCGCCTAAACTGGTCGAGGTCGGCCGGCACATCAACATTGAACTGATGACCCTTACCGACGTGCAGGGCATTAGCGGCGAAGAGGGCAACTTTGAAGTCAAGTTGATCCAAAAACCCCGCTACGTCGACATGGACAAGTGTATTGCCTGTAATGCCTGCGCCGAAAAATGCCCCAAGAAAGTCTCCAACGCCTATGACGGCGGTCTGAGCAAACGCAAAGCCGTTTATGTGCAGTATCCTCAGGCGGTCCCTTTAAAATATACGATCGATGCGGATACCTGTATCTATTTCCTCAAAGGCAAATGCAAAGCCTGTGAAAAATTTTGCCCCACCGGTGCGATCAACTTCGAAGACCAGGGTGAAGAAACAACCGTGAATGTCGGCGCTGTGATTATGGCGTCCGGCAGTAAAACTTTTGATCCCCGAACCTATGACACGTTCGGCTATTCAAAATCAGCCAATATCGTCACCAGCCTGGAATTTGAAAGAATCCTATCGGCCTCCGGACCCTACGGCGGACATCTGGTCAGACCTTCGGATAAAAAGGAGCCTGAAAAAATCGCCTGGCTGCAATGTGTGGGTTCCAGAGATGCCCATCACGGCGCCCGGGGATATTGTTCCGCCGTCTGCTGCACCTATGCCATCAAGGAGGCTATTTTAGCCAAAGAGCACAGCACCAATGGTTTGGACGCGGCGATTTTTTACATCGACATTCGAACGATCGGCAAAGACTTTGAACGTTACTATAATAAGGCCAAGGATGAACTGGGGGTTCGTTTTGTCAGATCGCGCATTACCCATGTCGAGCCCATGGGCGAAAATGGCAAGCACATCATTAAATACGTTGATGCGGCCGGTCATACCCGGTCCGAAGAGTTTGATATCGTTGTGCTCTCGGTCGGCCTGGGGGCCCGGGATCAGGCCATTGCTCTGGCGAATAAACTGGATGTCGATTTAAACCATTATCAGTTTTCAAAATCCTGGGATTTTGATCCGGTCCAGAGCTCACGACCCGGCATCTATGTTTGCGGCGCCCTCGATGAACCCAAAGATATACCGACTTCGGTCATCGATGCCAGTGCGGCTGCCGGAAAAGTTGGAACCCGCCTGGCCGATGCCAGATGGAGCCTGACGAAAACCAAAGAGCTGCCCCCGGAAATCGATATCAAGGGCGAACCCCCGCGCATCGGTGTCTTTGTCTGCTGCTGCGGCACCAATATTGCCGGATTTGTGGATGTGCCCGCGGTGGTGGAGTATGCCAAGACCCTGCCGAACGTGGTCTATGCCGAACAAAACATGTTCAGCTGCTCCCAGGATACCCAGACCCAGATATCCGCAACCATTAAAGAGCACCGTCTCAACCGGGTGGTGGTCGCCGCCTGCACCCCCAAGACCCACGAACCCCTTTTCCAGGAAACCCTGATCAACGGGGGTTTGAATAAATATCTTTTTGAGATGGCCAACATCCGCAACCAGTGCTCGTGGGTACACAAAAACGACATGGACAAAGCCTCCGAAAAATCCAAGGACCTGCTGCAGATGGCGGTGGCCAAAGTCGCGCTGCATGAACCCCTGGTGGAACCCAAGATGGAAATCAACCAGTCCGCTCTGGTCATCGGCGGCGGTGTTGCCGGTATGACCGCCGCCCAAACCCTGGCCGCACAGGGATATAAAACCTTTCTGGTTGAAAGAAAAGGGCGGCTCGGCGGCCAGGCCCGCAACCTGAATGAAAGCTGGCAGTCAGAACCGGTGGGGCCGTTTCTGGAACAATTGATCACAGACGTTACCTCCAATGAAAACATCGAGGTATTTTTAAATGCCAGCGTCGAAAATGTTGATGGATTTATCGGAAATTTTAAAACAACGATCCAGACCGGCGCTGATAGCCAGGTTTTAGAACATGGCGTCACCCTGATCGCCACCGGCGCAGAAGAGTTTAAATCGGATGATTATCTCTACGGTCAGGATCAGCGGGTGCTGACCGGCCTGGAGCTCCAGAAGAAAATTTTAAACCAAGACGGCTTCGATTCCTGCAACACAGCCGTATTTGTCCAGTGTGTCGGCTCCCGTATTCCCCAGCGGCCTTACTGTTCGAAAGTTTGCTGCACCCAATCCATTAAAAGCGCCATGAGCCTCAAAGCCGAAAAACCGGATATGGATATCTTTATTTTATACCGGGATTTTCGGTCTTATGGTCTAAGAGAGGACCTTTATCGCGAAGCGCGCACCCAGGGGATCAAATTCCTGCGCTATGACAACGACAAAGACATCGGCGTCAGATCCGCTGAAAATGGCCTGGAAATTACATTTTTGGATCGGGTGCTCAAACGCCAAATGGCGATCACCAGCGATCTTCTGGTTCTGGCCAGCGCAATGATTCCCGAAAAAAGCAATCCCCTGGCACAAAAGTACAAAGTACCTCAAAATGACGACGGTTTTTTCGCCGAAGCCCATGTAAAACTGCGACCCAATGATTTTGCCACCGACGGCGTGTTCGTCTGCGGTCTGGCGCATGCGCCCAAACCCATCGAGGAATCCATTTCCCAGGCCCAGGCCGCCGCATCCCGGGCGGTGACGGTTTTATCGGCGCTGGAGGTTTCGGTCAGCGGAACGGTAGCGATGGTAGATCCGAACTGCTGCAGCAGTTGCGGGGTGTGCGTGGAAGTTTGCCCCTATTCGGCACCCAAATTCGATGAAAATACCGGCAAGGCCGAAATTCAAGCCGCCCTGTGCAAGGGCTGCGGATTGTGTGTGGCGTCCTGCCGCTCGGGGGCCATTCATCTTAAAGGTTTCGACACCGGTCAGATTTTCGCTATGATTCAGACATGTTTGTTTGAAGACGCACCAGCAGAAACAACCTTTTCATAGGTTGTGTCCCACAACCTGGTTTCAGGTGTCAGTGTTCAGGTGTCAGATAAAAGCGAACAATCAGCCTTTTATCCTCTGTCATCTGATTCCGGCTCGGCTGACCTCGTCGCAGGCTGTGTGCTCCATCCTCTGGTTTTTCCTGACACCTGACACCCGAAACCTGAAACCTAAAATACTAATCCGTTTCGGCCGAAGGATCGCGTTCAGGGGGGACGATCAAGGTTGGGTAGATCGATTCCTCCGCAATCTTTTGGGGGGTGCTTCCAAGCCATTTTTCAACCCAGGCGGATTTTGTGGAAGAACCCAAGGCAATCAGGGTTGCCTGGCAGTCTTTGGCTGCTTTTTCAATTTCCTCGTCCGGATCGCCGACATGAACATGCCCTTTAGCCTTGATGCCGGCTAACTCAAAACCCTCACAGATTTTTTCCAGTTTATTGCGGGCTTCTTTGCGTAATTTTGGAATGGCCGTTGCAGAAGCGCCATTTAAATCCTCCTCACCGACGACATTCACCAGATTAATCTCTTCCACAACGTCTTTTAAGACTTTCATATATTCGACCGCCCGCAAACTGCTGGGAGACCAATCCATCGCCACAAGGGGCCGGTCAAACGGCTTTTCTACTGAAAGGGACGTCTCCGACAAATGTTTGTATACCAGTACCGGTGTCCATACCCGGCGAATCAGCTCGATCACATCCGAACCCGAATACAGGTGTTCCAAAACCCCCTTGTGGGAGCGCCCGATGACAATCAAATCGGCATTCTCCTTCCGGGTGGCTTTGATCACCTCGGGCACCAGGCCGCCGACCACGATATGAACGCCGACCTCCATGCCCTGCTCAAAGAGATTTTCGGCCCAATCGATAAACCGTATATTGGCTGCCTCACGCAACCGAATCTCTTCGTCTTTCTGATATCCGGTGCCCCTGCGCATCGCCACCCGATCTCTTTCGATCACATTTACAAAAACCACATGCTCCAGAGCGCTGTCGCGCAAATTCAGCAGAGACCGTAACGAATCAAAGCCCAGCTCTTCAAACTTGGTCACAAAAAGCAGTTTTTTAATTTCCATGCTGTCGGCACCTTATTTTCGTGTTTTCAGCAAAAACCGGAAGGTCAGCTCTGCACTTTTTTAATGGCCTCGGCCAGCTCTTCGGGTTCCACCGGTTTCTCCAAATACACCTCAGGCTCCGGTACATCCGCATCGCCAAATTCGGTTAAGGCCTTCTGGGATTTTAAAAAAGCCTTCTTGGCAATCTCTCCCAGCACAATTACTTTAATATCTTTTAAAGATTTGGCCTTCTTCAATTCCCGATATAGTCGCACTCCGCTCTGCAGCGGCATTAAAACATCGAGGATAACCAGATCCGGTTTTTCTGCTTTGATCATCTTCAGGCCGCTTGCACCATCTTCCGCCTCCAATGGCGTATAGCCGTTTTCTTGCAAAACCGCCACACTAAAACGCCGCACATCCGGATTGTCATCTACGACCAGGGCTTTTTTCGGCACAATATCCATCCTCCTTGGAAAATGGGTTGAATCCTAATACAAAGTGTCTAAAATGACTAAAATGAGCTAAAGACTTGGGCCTCACGCAAAGACGCCAGGACGCGAAGTTTTTTAATTATCTTTCTTTGCGCCTTTGCGGCTTTAGGTGAGTAATCATATTAAATTGGAAAAAGTCTCTACTAACTTATCTAAAAAATACAAAGGTGACGATGATAAAAGTCGGCACCAAAAATACCAGTGCATACTTTAAAACATAGCCAAAGAAACTTGGCATGGGTGTACCGGCTTCTTCGGAAATGGACCGAACCATAAAATTTGGTGCGTTGCCGATATAGCTGCAGGCGCCAAAAAAAACAGCGCCGGCCGAAATCGCCTGAAGATAAATTGCGTTCTCGCTCATTAGCAACTGGACGGCCTGTTCTTCGGACATCCCTTCATAAAATGCGCCCAGAGCACTGTTAAAAAATGTAAGATAGGTTGGGGCATTGTCGAGAAAACCGGAGAGCGCACCGGTTACCCAGAAATAATGCACGGGCCGGGTGACCCCGCTTGTTAAAAACGCCAGGGCGCCATGGGATCCTGCTTTTAAAATCAGCAAACAGGGGATCATCGTAATAAAGATACCGACAAATAAATAGGCCACCTCAATAATCGGAAACCAGGTAAAGTCGTTGTCATCGCGCAATTGAATCGGTGTTGTTACCAGCGATCCAATTCCCATCAAAATCAACACACCATCGCGAATCCAGTCCTGAACCGACCGATGGATGCCCAAGGTATTGATTTCGCCCCAGTCCACGATACCGCTCATCAGCACAGATCCGACAATTCCGGCCAGGAATAAAAAATTATAGGTGCCTTCAAGTTTCAGCGGCGCTTTGACATCTTCTTCTTCAGGGGCGCTGATCCCTTCTTTGCGATAGTAGTAGGAGTCGATGAAAAAGTAGATCACCAAAAGGATGATAGCAACCGTTAACATGTGAGGCAGGATTTTAAACGTCCAGAAAAAAGAGACCCCATGCAAATAGCCCAGGAAAAGGGGTGGATCCCCGAGTGGGGTTAGTGAGCCGCCGACATTGGCAACTAAAAATATAAAAAATACCACCATAAAGGTACGGTTTTTACGGTAATTGTTGGCCCGTAAAAATGGGCGGATCAGCAGCATGGCAGCACCGGTAGTCCCCATCCATGAGGCCAGCAATGTACCGATGATCAGTATGGCCACATTCACGATCGGGGTTCCGCGCAACCGGCCACGCAATAAAATCCCGCCGGAAACCGTATATAGAGACCACAGCAGAATAATAAAAGGCACGTAGTCGGCAAGAATAATGTGCAGGATTTCGTAGAGTGCGGTACCTTTAAATAAAATCAGAAACGGCACCCCCAGGGTAGCGGCCCAGAATCCGGAAATTTTTCCAAAATGATGATGCCAGAAATCTGGTAAAAATAACGGAAAAAGCGCGATGGAAAGCAGAATGCCGGCAAACGGTATACAGCTCCAGAGGGGAAGGATTTCACCGATATTCGCATGGCCGGCATCATGGTGGGTGTCGGCTTTGTTGTGGGGGGCTGCGGTATTGTCG
>JASFIU010000212.1:0-7691 GCA_050122495.1 Desulfobacterales bacterium
GATATCGGCAGCAGAAAAGCCGGCATCTTTAAGCGCCATCCGGCAAGGCTGCTCCAGTTTATCGAGCAGTTCGCCGACCAGGCCCTCAAACTTGGCGCGGGTGATCTTTAAATTGAGATGCTTGGGGCCGCTGGCGTCTGCAGTGATAAAGGGTAGATTAACGTCAGTCTGCACAGACGTGGACAATTCGATCTTGGCTTTTTCAGCGGCTTCTTTTAAGCGCTGTAAAGCCATTTTGTCGTTTCTAAGATCAATTCCTTGATCCTTTTTAAATTCATCGGCCAGATACTCGATTAATTTTAGATCGAAATCTTCACCGCCTAAATGAGTGTTCCCGTTGGTCGCTTTCACCTCAAAAACACCGTCGCCAATTTCGAGAATCGAAACGTCGAACGTGCCGCCGCCCAGGTCAAATACCGCAATCTTTTCATCGGTTTTCCTATCCAGGCCATAAGCCAGTGATGCCGCGGTGGGTTCATTAATAATACGCAATACATTCAACCCTGCAATTTTGCCGGCATCCTTGGTGGCCTGCCGCTGACTGTCGCTAAAATAAGCCGGCACCGTAATGACGGCATCGGTAACCGTTTCACCCAGATACTCCTCGGCCGTTTTTTTGATATTGGCCAGAATAAAAGATGAAATTTCCGCCGGACTATAAGACTTCTCGCGTAATTTAATTTGGGCAGCACCGTTGGATGCCTTTTCGATCTTATACGGCAAAACCTTGATGTCATTTTGAACTTCGGCCGAATCATACTGGCGACCGATCAATCTTTTGACGCCAAAGACCGTATTTTCAGGATTTGTGACCGCCTGTCTTTTAGCAATTTGTCCCACCAGGCGTTCAGCGTTCTCTGCGATGGCCACGATCGAAGGTGTCGTGCGCCCCCCTTCCGGGTTGGTAATAATTTTTGCGTCGCCTCCGTCCATCATTGCCACGCAAGAGTTGGTTGTTCCAAGATCAATACCGATAATTTTGCTCATAATAAATTCCTCCTGACATTAATTTTTAATTCTAATTTTGGTTCTATTTATTTTATACACCGCAGTCCCCACCGGGATTTGCGGTGTTAATCCTTAAACATCAAAATTCTCAATCATCTGCCCCTTGGTCACAAAAGCGCCGATATGGGTCCGGGAGTCCGCTAAAACTTCAATGGCGCGCTTAAATTCCGCGCTCACCGGATCATCTTTTCCGAGATCGGTCTCAAATTTTTCAAGTAGTGCGGTTCCCTGATCAAGAAAATATTCGATTTCATTTAAGATTTTTTTTCGTTTCTTATGTTTTTCCTGTTCCCGATAAATGATTGGCAAAAGACGTTGAATTGACAATTCGACCAATACATCCCGGGGAGTGTTAAATTGACTGGCGGCTTCTTCCAGTGCCAGCAGCGTCTTACGGCTGATGACAAATGTTTTCTGGATCCGTTCCAAGGCCTTAACCGGTTTGGGGTCGATTTCCCGAGCAATAATGGTCAGAGATTGGTCATCCTCGATTAAATGATCGAAAATAGATTTTTGTTTAATGCCCAGATGGACCGACACCATACTAAGGATATCAATCGCCTGGGCAGACAACTTAAAAGTTGCTCTGACCGATTGCCGGCCCCTCAGGTCCATCGAAGAAGGCTTCGGCAATGCCATGTCTTTTATAACCATTAGATTTTCTTTGATTTCCATTTGTGACCACCTCCCCAAATCACCTAAATTTCCGCCCCGTATAATTTCATTACTATAATCTAATACATATTTTAAGTAATGCAATAAAATAGTTGAAATAAATTATTGACAATATAAAAATCGTATTTATCATATTGGTCAGAAAAAGAAATGATAATAATTTTAGCTTTACTTTAACGAAAACCATCTTAAGGAGGGTTAAAAAATGATGAACTTAGTCAGATGGAATCCCTGGAGAGAGATGAATGCATTGCAGAATCGATTCAATCATCTGTTGGACGATTCTTTTTTCCGACCCGGCCGGTCAGACGATGACCTGAGTCTGGGGACCTGGCATCCGGTTGTAGATATGTATGATGAGGATGACAGAGTTGTCATCAAAGCGGAGCTTCCTGGAGTGGATAAAAAGGATATCGCAGTTGACGTGAAAGATCGGGTTCTGACACTCAGTGGCGAGCGCAACTATGACAATGAGGTCAAAGAGGAAAATTACTATCGCCGCGAAAGGGCATACGGAAAATTCCAGCGTGCTTTCAGCCTGCCGGCTGATGTGGATTCGGACAAGATCAAAGCGGATTTTAAAGACGGCCTGCTGAAAATTGAAGTGCCCAAACCAGAGAAGAAAAAGCCCAAAAACATTACGATTCACTAAACACTTCATCTTTCAAAGATTGAACTTTACCATCAACCTTTAACAGTGGAAAATAGGGCGACTGAAAAGCCGCCCTATTTTTTTTTTAAACGGGCTATGCAATACTTCTAAATTGTTTTATGTTATATAGAAATCTCAGTTATAAAACCACAAAGAACACGAAGAACACAAAGAAGGACTTAAAATTAATTTATTAAACTCCTTGGTGAACTTTGTGCCTTTGTGGTTAACGATTAAATGATCGCCAAAACTATTTTTTACAACGCTCAGGTGAGGTAATAAGCTGATGAAAAAACCCCCGGGTAAAATTCGGAGCGTTTTAGGCTTTTTCTGGAACAGTATATCCACTTTACGTCGTATTATCGGCAATCTGTTGTTTCTCTTACTGGTTGTTTTTTTGATAGCCGTGGTTTTCTTTGACGGCGATGAGGATGTGCCCGAAAATGTTGCCCTGATTTTATCTCCGGAAGGTAATGTCGTCGAACAGAAAAGCGAAACCATGCTCGCCAGTGACATTTTCGGGGAAGCCGCCAAAGACGAGACCCTTTTGAAAGACATTATCGATGTCATCGATTTTGCAAGAGAGGATGAACGCGTCAAAGTGCTGGTCCTTGATCTTAGAAAAATGAAAGGTGCCGGTATCAGCAAGCTTCAGGCAATTGGGGCCGGCCTTGACCGATTCCAAAGCAGCGGCAAGCAAATTTTCGCCTTTGGTGATTACTTCAATCAGCAACAATATTTTCTGGCCTCTTATGCAGACAGACTTTATCTAAGCCCCATGGGCGGGGTAATGCTGCAAGGTTTCGGTCTGTATCGGAAATATTTCAAAACAGCCCTGGACAAATTAAAAATACAATTTCATGTTTTTAAAGCCGGCACCTATAAATCAGCTACCGAACCCTTTTTGCGGGACAGCATGTCCCGTTACGCTAAAGAAGCCAACCTCGCCTGGCTCAATATCTTGTGGGATTATTACAAAATTGTTGTTGCCGAACACCGGGGCCTGGATCCGCAAAGTTTAGATGATTATATCAATAATGCTCCCGACCACCTGGCAAAAGCCGACGGGGATGCCGCCGTGATGGCGTTAAACCTGGGCCTGGTGGATGAGTTAAAAACCCGTGATGAGATTCGCGAGGAACTTATTGATATTGTTGGTAAAGATAAAGACGGACTCACCTTTAAACAGATTACATTTGACAAATACTTAAGCCGAATCCGTCCTGAACTGATGGAAAGCGCTGCGCGTGACGACAAAATTGGCATTATTGTCGCCAGTGGCATCATCATGGACGGAGAGCAACCGGCCGGTAGAATCGGCGGAGACACCATGGCGGATTTAATCATCCGCGCGCGTGAAGATGATCAGGTAAAGGCGCTGGTGGTTCGGATCGATAGTGGCGGAGGCAGCGCCACCGCTTCGGAAGTCATCAGCAGAGAAATTGAGCTGACCCGTCAGGCCGGCAAGCCTGTTTTCGTATCCATGGGCTCAATTGCTGCATCCGGCGGGTACTGGATGGCCGCACCTGCAGATCAGATCTGGGCGACACCGACAACGATTACCGGTTCAATCGGGGTTTGGGGAGCCTTCCCGACTTTTGAAAAAAGCCTCAAATCCCTGGGCATCACCAGCGACGGCGTGGGCACCACCAAACTTTCAGATGCGTTCGATCCCAGTCGACCGCTGAATGACCTGATTACCAAATCGATGCAGCAGATCATTGAGCAGAGTTATCAGCGTTTCATTCAGCGGGTCGCCGAAGGCCGGAATATGCAGCCGGAAGCGGTGGAGAAAATTGCCGAAGGTCGTGTTTGGGCCGGCACCACGGCTAAAGAACTGGGATTGGTCGATGAAATCGGCAGTTTACAGGACACCATTAGTGCAGTCGCTCAAATGGCGGATTTAACAGATTATGAAATCACTTACATCACCCAACCCTTAACCACTCGGGAGCGCTTGATCAGAAGGATCAATCGCTTAATCAGAAGAGTCCTGGTTGCATTGAATCCGGCGGATCATCCGGTAAAAAAACTGTATGATAACGTGATCGATACGGAAATCGACCATATTTTGCGCGCCGACGATCCCGCCGGCTTATATGCCTACTGCCTGAACTGCAAAATCCATTAGAATCCATCACAAAAATGCGTCTAAGTGCCCATGGCGGCGTTGCAAACCGATTCAAAATGCTCACATACTAACGTGTATGCTCCGCTTTCAAATCGATTTGCGCCTTGCCCTGAACACTTAGACGCATTTTTGTAATAGGTTCTATTGTCCTACCCCACAAATGCTTTTGTAACTTCCTTTAAACTGGGAAGAGAAGCACTTATATCAAAACGCTGTTAATGATTTGATATCAAAAGGGCTTGTTGAAAATGTCAGAGGATCGGCACTGGGTCTGAAGCCGACAGAAAAGGGCGCAGATCTAATTTATTCAGGGTATTTTAGCTCAAAATCATTTATCCATGGACCAAAGAAAAAGGCGATTTAGGATCTTTCCTAAATCGCCTTGTAATTTTATGGGTTTGTTATTGTAAACCGTTAAGTCAGATCGTCCAGCACGGAATCGGTTATCATTTTGTGGGCTAATTTCTCCGAGTCTACTTCATATGTACCGTTTTCAATCTGTTCTTTAAGCTCGGCAACTTTGTCCTCCCGGACGTCCGGAATTGATTCCAATTGTGTTTTTGCCTCCTGAACCGCTTTGGCCGTATCCGAAAGGACAACCGTATCTGCTTTGGCTTGCTGCTTTTCCGGCTGCTCCGATGCGGCATCAGCTTTATCTTTCTCCTGAACCTGGTTTACGTAGGCGTCAATGTTAACGGTGTCTTTCGGGGTGATTTCCATTTTCCGCAGTCTCCTCTAAATATTACTGCTTTACCATCTTTCTGATCGCTAAACAGTCATTATTTACAATAATTCTAATCCACTGGCTTCTGCGTGTCAAATTTTATTCGCGTTTAATTATATTATCGGTAAAAACTTTACATACTTTAGTCTTTTTTTGCAAATTTCAGCAATATTGTGCATTTCAGGAAAAATTCCAACGTATTAATAAAACTACAAATAATGAAAAAAATACCAATCCGCTTTTGCAAAAAGAGAAATTCCTCAAAATATTGCCCCGCAATCGGGCTAGATATTATGCGATTATCATGCCAGATGGATACTTTTTCCCAAATTCCAAGCGATGCTCCATTTGTTCTTTACAGCTGGTTAAGCAGGGCTATATTAATGGATAATAGGTTGAGCGCCTTATGCTGTTGCCTGTTAGCCCGTTTACCGCTTTGAAAAAATAAGACATTTTTACCTTTTTAACGGGCTCAACCGGTAACCGGCTAACCGTGTTTGGGTGCTAATTACCAATGGTTTGGGTCCTTGAAAAGAAGGTTTTCTATCACATTTTAGACATGGGATTTGAAAGTGTCGGCATACCCGTGCGGGTAAAATTTGAATTTGATGTCAAAGACGGGAAGTTTGTGTCTGGCAGCCTTTCTGTCGAATCGCTTTACAATCAGCAGGCGGTTGTCAATCGATATCCCGGTGTAAAAAGGGATCTATTGGAAAAAGAGATCCAAAAGACGGTTCAGCGCGAAATCCAAAACTACCTGCAAAGCTGTGGATATGTTTCTGAGATTAAACAAAAAAAATGATTAGATGCTGATTGAAATTTTATATTAACCGCAGACTCACGCAGACAAATATCCGGCCGACCTGGCCGGATATTATCGGTCATGCCCTTCGGGCAAAAAAATGGTTGAAGCACATTTTTGATGTTTTTTTATCGCGAAGCGATGGTATTTTTTGGCCGAGTCCTCCGGAGGCGGAGCCAAAATGTCTGCGTCCATCTGCGTGAGTCTGCGGTTAATGAAATAAAAAATAAACCTATACAAATCTAATGGCTGAATCACAGGATATAACTCCCCAGACTTCAATCAGGATACGCCTGCCGGCGATTGATGCCATGCGTGGTATTGTCATGGTACTTATGGCCATAGACCATGCCTCCCATGCATTTAACGGGGGCCGGTATGTTGCCGATTCGGTTTTATGGTATCGACCCGGCACTGAGATTCCGGCGGCCCAGTTTCTCACCCGTTGGGTTACCCATCTGTGTGCACCCACCTTTCTCTTTCTGGCCGGATTCGTACTTGCATTGAGCGTGGCAGGGCGGCGGGAGCGGGGCGATACGGAGCGAACTATCGACGCTGATATTTTAAAGCGCGGAATTTTTATTTTGCTGCTGGATCCCCTCTGGATGAGCATCGGTTTTGGGGGCAATATCACCTTCCAGGTGCTCTATGCCATTGGGGGCAGCTTTTGTTTAATGGTTCTGCTTCGCAGACTCGGTCCGGTTAAATTGCTTCTGATTGCTTTAGGGCTAATTCTTTTTGGTGAAGAACTGGCACGGCTGACGCTGTGGCCCGGAGGGGGACAGAAACTGGGTCCCATCAGTGTTTTACTGATTACCGGGTTGCAAAATATAAGAGGGGTTTTTGTTCTATATCCGCTGCTTCCCTGGCTGGCCTTTATGATTCTGGGATGGGTGTGCGGGGCGTATATGCTGCATAAAGAAACATTTAACCCGGTTCGATTCTTTGCCCTTGCCGGCACCGCATCTTTGGTCGTGTTTTTTATCGTGCGTGGTTTCAACATGTACGGCAACATGCTGCTTTACCGTTATGACAACTCCATTCTTCAATGGCTGCATGTGAGCAAATATCCGCCCAGCCTCACTTTTTCTGCGCTTGAATTGGGCCTTATGTTTGTGGTGCTGTCTTTGTTGTTTGCCTGGTATCGGAACCGCAGGGCCTCATCTGCCAATCCACTCCAGGTGTTCGGGCGCACACCGCTTTTCTTCTATGTCATTCATGTGCACCTGTTGGCGGCCGCTTCCCGGGTGCTCAATATGTATCAAACCGGCGAACTCACCGAGACATATACAGCGACGGTGATCGCTTTATTGGTGCTTTATCCACTTTGCCGCTGGTACGGTCGTTTTAAACAAGCCCATCCGGGCAGCCTTCTGCGGTACCTTTAATTTTTTTTATATATGATTTTGGTGCATTAGCGTTGGCCTTCTTGACATACTACCGTGTGACATTAACATTTAGATTCAAATAGCCGCTATTTTTAACCCGAATAGAAATTAAAAAATGGAAAGCGAAATCCCTCTTTATGACCGAGAATAACTCCGGATATCAGATGCACTGGCCGATATGATGTTACTCAGACGATGCCTTTTTGGTTTTTTGGTCGGAATTTCAGTATGCTGGGGCTCGCTCCTGATCGCCGGCGATCACACCCAGGCCATCACTAAGAACGATTGTGCCCGCCTGCAACGCTCTGAAA
>JASFIU010000213.1:0-7684 GCA_050122495.1 Desulfobacterales bacterium
TCCGTAATACCGTAAATGTGAATTCCCGATATGTTTTGGATCCCGTCCAAAAGATCACCAAATAGCGGCCGTTCGTAGGCCACGATGGCATCCATAGCCTGCCTTAATTCCCTGCGGCGGTCCGCATCGCGGTCCGGTGCTTTGTCGGTAATGGCGTGCGGCTGGTTGCCGTAGTCCCGGCCGACCTCCGCCAGATAATCTACGGCAGCGCTTACCCCGGCCAGACCTTCATGGTTTAAGGTGCCGGTTTCAAACTTATGGGGCGGAGTGGATTTAGATGGCCTTACTTTGTAAGCGGCCAACTGCTCGAGCAAATTCAGCCGCCCCCACAATACCCCTACGTGAGGGCCAAAGAATTTATATGCCGAGCAAATCAGAAAATCACATCCGTCACGCTGAACGTCAATGGGCCCGTGGGGCGCGTAGTGGACCGCATCCACCCATAACCAGGCACCGGCGGCATGGACCATTTCTGCTATTTGGGCTATTGGATTGATGGTACCGACTGCATTGGATGCATAGCCCAGCGCCACCAACTTGGTTTTTTCATTCAGCAAAGAAGCCAGATGTTCCAGATCCAGACGGCAGTCCTCCGGCCGAAAATCCGCCCATTTAATGCTGATGCCATTTTCTTCTAAAACCGACCAGGGGGCGATATTGCCATCATGATCCAGGTGCGTGACGATAATCTCATCTCCGGGTTGCAACATGCGGCCGATAGCCCGGCTGAAACTAAAGGTCAGGGATGTCATGTTGGCGCCGAAAACAATTTCTCTGGAAGAAGATGCATTAAAAAAGGCGGCCATGTCAGCGCGTGCCTGATCGATCATATCATCGTTGCGGCGGCTGGTGATAAAATGGCCGCCATGATTGGCGTTGGCGCGCACTAAATAATCGCCCATGGCATCGATAACCCGTTGCGGCACCTGCGTGCCCCCCGGCCCATCGAAATACACATAAGGCCGGCCATCTGCATCGCGCTCCTGTAGAGCCGGGAACTGAGACCTAACCAGTGAAATGTCAATAGGGGGTTTGTTCATTCGATCCACCTCTTTTAGATTTATGATAGAAGTAGTTTCAAAGCCCCAGATCAGGTCCAAGGGCAAGGCGTCCCGCGAATTTATAGCGGAGCGTACACGTGAGTACGTGAGCATTTAAATTTGCGGGACAACGCAGCCATTGGGCCTTAGATGGGGGTTTGAAACTACTTCTAATCGTCAATATTGCTTTTCATCAACAAACACCCGCCTTCATGGGGAATCTGTTCATGGGAATTTAATTGAACCGGCGCAAGGACTTCAAACCCATTGTGTTGATAAACGCGTTTGGCCTCGGTATTGTCTGCGAAAACGATAAGGCTCAACATTTTAAATCCGCTTTGTACGGCTTTTTTCTTGGTTAAAGATATAAGCTTACTCCCGATACCTTTTCGGCGCCATTTTTGATCAACGCATAATGCATCCAGGAATAAAGAATCGTCAACGCTGGCAGCGTAAAAGTCGGTCAGATGATCCAGCCGGTCTTTTGGGAAAAATTGTCTCATCTCTGCGGTCATCTGGTGAAAATGCGCAGGAAAAGACAGGGCCATGCCGACAATTCGATTTTCGGTTTCGGCCACAAGCGCATTTTTGTAAGTGTAATAACCCCGGTCGCTTTCCAGATTATGGGCCACAATTTGCTGCGGGGTTAACTTTGGCATGAGATCATGAAAAAGAAATTCCACAACGCCGCCGGATGCAATATTGATCAATTCTGCCATCCGTGCGCAATCTGTTTTTCTGGCGGTGCGATAAGTGATATCCATTACTTATTGCTCCTTTTTAGCCGACCGGTGTTAACCAAACAATTAGAATTGTCTCAAGTGACTAAAATGAGCTTAAGCGTTTAGCCTCACGCAAAGACGCAAAGTCGCCAAGGGTTTTTTATTATTTAAATTATAATTCTTTGCGGCTTTGCGTGAGTAAGAATATTAAGATAGATCTTCTAGCAAATTGAGGGATTGTAAACAAGAAAAATCAAAAGGCTTCCGACTTAGAAGGGCTAAAAAAAGGGCAGTCCGCCTGATTGCGAACTGCCCGGGTGCACGAATATATTTAAGCCGTTAACGTTACAATTGATTGCACTCCGGGTCGTTTCCAGCTTCAAAGTAAAAAAGCAGAAACATAACTGTTTCTGCTTGTTTAATAATCGCTGGCGCCCAATAAAAGATTGACGGAAAACCGCTTCGTTAGGTAATCGGACCGGCAACCTTTTTTAATTCAACGCCGTCAACGACCATAAGCCATTCATTTCCTTCCATATAAGGGGGATGTTGCACCTTGAAGGTTGTGGTGATAAAGAGCACACCAACCACAAAGTCATCTCCATTGAAGCTTTTTACGGGGCCGGTCACTGTCTTTGTATTCCTGCCCTTTACGCGCCGGTAGTTGACAGCGCCGTCGTCGGTTATCGTTAAATGAAAACCAACCCCTACCCATGTTCCCACATAATCCTTTTTTTCTTCGGGAATCGGGATTGAGTTACAGCCGCTTAGTCCGCAGATGAACCCCACCACAGCCAACAATATAGTGTATCGATACAGAGAGTTACACATCAAAAGCCCCCCTCAGGCTTCAAAAAAATGAACAAAAATATACGCCACAATTATGTGTACTTCGATAAAAAAGAGCCGGAAGTTCGCACCGGCATAAAATCTGCCGGGGATGAAATGCGGTACGCCTGGTACCCCCGGTATCTATATCCGCCATTTTCAAATAAACTTTAGCTTTTTTTAAGCTGAAAAGCGGCGGCACGGCGCAAATTCTGAAATCTGGATTGACTTTTTACAAATTGCGAGTACATTTTGGGAAAGTATGATTTACTTTAATTAGAAGCAATCTTAGATTCCCAGAGGTGTGTATGGACATTGTGACCCGCACTGCAGAATTGATGGAAAAAGAAAATGTTTTTTGTCTGGCGACGATTGTGGCTTCATCTCAACCCGAGGTCCAACCCGGCCGCAAAGCCATCGTATTGGAAGATGGGACCCTGGAAGGCAGTCTTGGAACTGAAACGCTGGATACCAAACTAAGCGGACCGGCGCTGGAAGCCATTAAAAGCAAAAAGCGAAAGCTGGTCGAAATTGATAACGGGATTCAGGTTTTTATTGATATACTGAGTTCTGGAGCCCACCTGGTAATTTGCGGCGCCGGTCATATTGCCGTGCCTCTGGCCCAAATCGCACGCGGTGTCGGCTTCCGGGTGACGGTGCTGGACGACCGTTCCGACTTTGCCAATCCCTCGCGTTTTCCAGATTGTGAGGTTATCGCCGAAGACTTTGCTTTGGCTTTAAGGGAGATGAGTTTCGGACCGACAACCTATGTGGTCGTCATCACCCGCGGTCATGTGCATGACGTTGACTGTCTGACCGAGGTTTTAGGTAAAAAATTGGCTTATGTCGGTATGATTGGCAGCCGCAGGCGTGTCCGCATTGTCCTTGAAATCCTTGATAAACAAGGTTTTGATCAGGAACACCTAAAAAAGGTTTTCACGCCTATCGGTCTTCCCATCGGGGCCGAATCACCGGAAGAAATTGCCATATCGATTGTGTCAGAATTGGTGTGTGTTCGCCGGAAAGGCCCCGAACAAGCAATAACGCTTCGAACCTCCATAGGATAGTACTTATGAACGACAATGAAATCTATCAAAAACTGACCGAACTCAAGAATAACGGGATCGTGGCCTGTCTGGCCACCATCGTTGAAACGGCCGGTTCCACCCCGCGTGAAGCCGGTGCCAAAATGATTATCTGCGCCGACGGCACCCTGTACGGATCCGTGGGGGGCGGTTGCGGTGAAAGCGAGGTTCGCAGCGCCGCTCTGCGTTCGATTTTGACCACTCAAAAACCGGAGCTCCTCGAAATAGACCTGACCGATGATATCGGTGTCCGAGACGGAGATGTTTGCGGGGGCAAGATGCGGATATTTGTAGAACCGGTGGTCTCCTAATGAACGCCTGAATGTCCTGGCTGCAGGGGGCTCCGGATATCATTTTTTTGATCAGCTTGCGCCCCGAATCGTGATTGAAAAGCCCGCCTGATGTTTTTGTCAGCTCCGCAAATGATAGTGTGCCACCCGAAATATAACTTACAAAATTATAGCCGGCATGTCATTTTCCGGAGGGCTATATGAATTTTAAGGAGGTTTACGCTTCACCAAAGATGAATGATATGGCATTAAATAACGAGAACGAATACGAGGACGACGACGAGTACGAAGCCGAGAGACGCCGCTAACTTCGTCCTCGTACTCCTCCTCGTCCTCGGTCTTTGTTTTTTTAACATCTAATCATAAGAAAGTGTTATCCGAGGAGTCGGCGGACTGAGTATTTTCATTTTTCGTTGAGCCTGCCGATGGCGTTTAAGCACATCTTCCACGACATCCTGAACGGAAGTAAACTTGGCGTTACCGTAGGTTTTTTTATAGTGCTCCATCTGGTTTTCAACCAACGGAGCGATTTGCTCGTGCTCACACAGCTCGTTTTTCGAAAGCCCCTGCTCAAGCCCCGCCGTGATCAATTCAACCACATCATAGTCGTATCCCAGGTCTTTAAAGTCACTTTGATCCGGTTCCAAACCGGCAGTGGGCACGCGCTGGATGATCCGTTTATCCAATCCAAGGAAAGCCGCCATTTCGCGCACCAGCCGTTTGGGTAAGCCCGAAATGGGGCTGATATGTACGGCGCCGTCTCCAAACAGGGTATAATACCCGATACCGATGTCTTCATCTTTGTTGCCGGTACCTGCCAGGGTTTTGTTTTCGGTTGCCGCTTTGGTCGACAGTACATTGGCCCGGATTCTTGAGATCATATTTCCTTTGTGAAAATGGCTCTCAAAGGCCTCCGGGTTGGTTGATTTGAGGGATTCTACCAGGGTTTCGATGCTGTGGATTTCATAGCGGATGTCCAGGTGCTGCGCGACAGACTCGGCATCCCTTTCGTCCCGGGTCTTATTTACCCCGGATGGCAAAATATAGCCCACCAGCTCCAATTTTGGGTCTGACTTGGCAAGTTTTGCATTGTGCCGGTCAAATCCGGTCTTAATCAGGGATGCAGCGGTACTAGAGTCAACACCGCCCGATAAACCGATAACACAACCGCTTGATCCGGTTTCCAAAACCGCCGCAATCACAAAATCACCGATCTCCTCACACACCTGTTTGCAGTCCATCTTTGCAAGCTTGATGGGTTTCATGGAAATGGCCTCCTGTTGTTATATCCCACAAAACGGAGTAATTTTAATACTTATGCTGCTTCAGAGCCCCCTGGATTGTCAAGAAATTTGTTGTGGAAAAATCATTCGGAATTCGGGAGATTTTAAAAATAAGGTAGATTGGAAAAATTAATGAAAGGGCTGTTCGATAATTAGAAGGTTATCCTGGAATCGCTCTAGAATGAATTAGTTTCCCCGTAAAAAGCGGTCCAACTCGGTTTTGAGGGTTCGCCATCCGCGGCCGACCTTAATGGCCTTGATACGACCCTCGGCGATATACTTAAGGTAGGTGGGCCTCGAAATCTTGAGGTATTCACAGGCTTCTTTGGTGGTATAAACGATTTCCTGGCCGTTTTCATCAAATCCGTCGGGGTAGCCGCCATTGCGTCGGTCTAAACCGCTGCGCCGGTCGGTTTTTTTGCGCCGATCTTCACCGCTTCTGCGCTGCACTATGTGATCATTTATCATAAATACCACCTGATGATGAGTTTATATCCAAAACGTCCTTCTAACCTGAACTAGTATCGGTAACTCATATGATTTTCTTTATATATTTTTGGTAAATATTATAAATTGAACCTTTTTATTTAGCTTTAAATGATAAAGTGGCTGATGGAAAGCCTTTTTTTAAAAATAACGCAAGATATGTAAAATACTGTAAAATTAAGTAAAATGCTGTAAAAAAAATTATTTTTTAGTTGAATTTGTTGCTATGCGTTGCGTGGTCGAAGGTGGTTTGCAGGGCAAATTAAAAGCGACCCGCATGCACCGGATGAACTTTGTGGGAAAAAATTGCATCTCGGATCTGTAAAATGCTGTAAAATGCTGTAAAATACTGTAAACATTAAATAATACCTAATTTTTTTCTTGAATTCCACCCGGCGACCTGCTAAGGTTCTCCTGTTCATGCAATCATGCTGCCATGCCCATCTTATGTGACGAGCGCTTACCATGCGGCAAGAAGGCTAAGATGGTAGCGACAGCGTGATGCTTTCAAGGGGGATAAACGTAACCGTTCGGAGGAAGGTTTTAAGGAGGAAGCCGACGCCATATATTTGAATTCCTTTGCCAATTCTGCTTTTGTCTCTTCTTCGGGTTCGTCTATCCCCCTCTTACCCAAATGCCGCCCCGACACCCGCGCATGATCGAACCAAAACCTCCTGAATTACCAAATCACAACATTTAAAGATCCTGTTCGAAAATTAGACGAGGTTATTGACTAATGAGGCCCCCGGCGGTAGGGCTTGTATTATGTCCCACAAGTCATTTACAAAACACGGATTGTTTTTTCAGTGCGAATCGGTCTTATTTTAGGATTCAAGCCTTTGGCTATTGGCTTCGACTCGGCTACCTTCGACTTGAGCTCAGGCCGAAACTAGCTCGTCGCAGGCTTGCTTTTGGCCGGGTTGGAGACAAGCAGCTAGCAACAAGTCAGAAATGACCAGTAACCAGTGACCAGCGACCACAAATCGGCAAGGATAATGGGATGCGACCGAAATCCTTCTTTTACCGTATGATCGGATATCTTTTTTTGATCTGCGTGGGGACAGCGGCAATGGGTGAAACGATGGTAGAAAACGTCAAGATATTTATGAGTGGGGATGTCATGACCGGAAGAGGCATCGACCAGGTCTTACCAAATCCCAGCGACCCGATTATTCACGAGTCTTACATGAAAAGCGCCGTTGGATACGTCCATATAGCCGAGCAGGCCAATGGCCCCATTCAAAAACCGGTCAGTTTTGCTTACATTTGGGGGGACGCCCTCGAGGAATTTGATCGCCTAAGACCTCACGTGCGGCTCATTAATCTGGAAACGAGCATAACAACCCATAACGATTTTTGGAAATCAAAAGGCATACACTACCGGATGCATCCAAAGAACATTGCCGCCTTAAAAGCGGCCGGAATTGATATTTGTTCTTTGGCCAACAACCACGTATTGGACTGGGGATATTCAGGTCTTTTTGAGACCCTGGAAACGCTAAAAACGGCGGACATCCAAATTGCGGGAGCCGGTCATAACCTGGATCAAGCCGGCGCGCCGGCCGTAATCCATATTGGAGACCAAAGCAGGGTAATCGTTTTTTCCTTTGGAGTGCCCACCAGCGGAATTCCCTTCAATTGGGCTGCCGGGAAAAACCGACCCGGCGTAAATCTGCTCGCAGACCTGAGCGACAAATCGCTGCGTCATATTCAAAGAGAGGTGCGGGAGGTTAAGCGCAAGGGAGACATCGTGGTGGCATCCCTCCACTGGGGTGGAAATTGGGGCTACGATATTTCCCGCAAACAGATAAACTTTGCCCACCGGCTGGTTGATGATGGCGGTGTTGACGTTATTCACGGACACTCATCGCATCATGTCAAAGCAATTGAAGTTTATAAAAATAAGCTCATTCTATACGGCTGCGGGGATTTTTTAAATGATTATGAAGG
>JASFIU010000214.1:0-7622 GCA_050122495.1 Desulfobacterales bacterium
AGGGATTTATTAAGGCCGCGCATGAATTTGTTGAAGGAGGTCGGAATAGAGCCCGGATTCTGTATCCTCGATTACGGCTGCGGTCCCGGCAGCTACATCGAACCGCTTGCACAACTGGTGGGTACCCCGGGGGCAATCTATGCGCTTGATATAAATCCATTGGCCATTCGAGCGGTCCAGAAAATAGCAACACGCAAAGCACTGACAAACATTAAAACAATTGAATCCGATTGTAACACGGGGCTTCCGAATGAGCATGTGGACGTGGTTCTCCTGTATGACACTTTTCATGATCTTTCCCGGCCCGATGATGTGCTGCGTGAACTGCACCGCGTGCTAAAATCCGGTGGCATCTTGTCTTTTAGCGATCACCACATGAAGGAGCACGACATCACCACGCGGGTAACCAAAACCGGATGGTTTAAACTGGCGGCCAAGGGCAAAAATACTTACCGTTTCTCGAAAATGGGCTGACAGCAAAACCAGCAGTTAGATCCTGCCTCTTTATCTCGATCAAAATAACATTCCGCCCTTCTACCAAAAAGAATGTTAAGTTTTTTAGAGAAGTTGTCGATATAATAGGTATGCCCAGGTATCTTATCTGAAACAGCGACATCTCATTGGTTTTCGATCGAAAAAGGAGCGACCCTATATGGCTCAGAATGAAAAAAATCAGACGGCCCAAAATGCGGAAAAGAGACATAATGCCCGCCTGGATGATCATCGAAAAATTTCCGTTAAAGATCTGAAGGCCGGTATTTTTCATAAGGCCACGATGCTGAATTACAGCAAAAATGGCATGTATTTTGAGACAGACAGCATCATGGAGCCTGGCACCGAAATTTATCTTGGGGTCGAGGATACATCAGATGTTGCATTTGCGGATGAATATGAGTGCCGACGGGCAGAAATAATGTGGCGAAAAAAATTAAAAAAATCGTTTTTCAATTACGGATATGGCATTAAATTCTGTTCCGAAGACAACAAAAAAGAACAAAAATCCGCTGATCATAACGACAAGATTGCCTCCCAAAGCGAGAGAACTGACTCCCGAAAACAGCCCAGACGACCTTATTCCAAATCGGTGATATATGCGGTTAACAGCCAAATTCTGGAAGGTACGACTCAAAATATAAGCCCTTCGGGTATCTTTATTAAAGCCAATAAAAAATTCAAGGTCGGGGAGACGGTAATTCTGTCCCTGCCCTCCAAGACCAAGCAAAGATTAAAGATTAAAGGTGAGATCGCCTGGTCGAGTGAAGAGGGCTTTGGTGTGAAATTTATAAAGAACTTGACTTAGCGATTGAAACCCTTATTTTTTAAGGTCCGTTTTTTATCCCAACATTTGGGATCAGTTTTAAGACCATTTCAGACAATTGATTAATAGGGCTGATTTTGTTATAGTATTAACGAATCTTTAAGAATTCTGAGCGGTAATGGGGCCAAGCAGCGCAGCACGATCGTCACCTCCCGAAAAGAATGCTCGCCACGACTTCCATTCTCCGTTTTAGCCAATATCCCGGGAATTGAAAAATTACATTTAAATCTATTTTGGCGCCTCTTTAAAAGTTTTAAAGTGAGGGGATATACGCGCATTTAATATGCCCGCGTATCGAAATAAAAACAGGATTGGGAAAACATGATCGATAATCATCGCATTCAATTTGAACGACCAAATCTACCTGAATTAATTGAAAATAATACCGTTGTGGATCTGCATTTTCATTCCCACTATTCGGATGGGTTTAATACCGTAGAGGCGATTGCCCGGAAGGCGCATGATCTTGGAATCGGCATTGCGATAACCGATCATAATGAAATCCGCGGCGCGGTTGAGATTGACCAGTATGCAGATGTCTTCAGCATACCGGGTATTGAAATGACATCCAAAGAAGGCACCCACATCCTTATTTATTTTTATCATATTGAAAACCTTGAGATTTTTTACAAAGACCATGTCATCCCCTATATGGGCAATGACATCATGAGTTCAACCACACTGGAGATGGAAGAAATTATCAAGCGCGCCCGTAAATTCAAAACGGTCATCATCTTTCCCCATCCTTTCTGTGTCATCTATACCGGTATCCAGAACTCATATTTCCCGGAGGATCGCCGCGAACGTATTTTTCCCATGGTTGACGGCGTTGAGGTCATTAATTCCGAGAATATGAATAAATCGAACCTGCGCAGCGCCCTGCTGGGCTTCAATTTAGGCAAGGGGATCACCGGAGGCAGCGACGGTCATCGCATTTCCCAGATGGGGAAAGCCGTGACCTACGCAAAATGCAAGCGCAGTCGCAAAGCATTCCTGGATGCCATTAAGAAGAAGAAAACAAAGGTGGTGGGCAAGGAAATCGATCTTATCCACAAAGTAACCTCTAACGGGGTGAAATTGAGAACCAATATAAAGAATTATCCCGACCTTGTCGAAAAGAACCTCAAATACAGCTACACGGTGATAAATTCCAAATCAAAGGAAATAAAAGAAAATGTGAAGCGCAGTTTGAATGGCAAAAAAAGAGACCGGCAAAAAAAATCCAGAGCTTTGTAAAAATTTGCTGTTAGCCGCTTCGGCCGCAAAAAACAAATCGCCAGGGATTTTTCCCTGGCGATTTTTATATTCAGAATCCGCCTTCTTATGAGCCGGGCGTTTATTTCTTTTCATCAGGAGTCAGGTCTTCAATATTCTGTCCCCCGCAATCCGGGCAAAAAATTTGAGTTTTACCGCTTGATGCCTGATCGGTTTCATCCAGTTCAGCAGCCGCCCCGCGCCAGCCGCATTCCCGACATTCTTTCTGGTGCTCACCCATTGGTTCGACCTGTAAAATTCCAATACTCGGGATGTCTCTTTTGAAAAATGAATAGATTTCAACCCGATGTGAAATCAACCTAGTTCCATTATATCCAATTTCAGGCCTGAGGGCAACTTTAGGCTTCTATTCGCCTTCAGTTTTATAAAAAAATTAAATATATATGCAAAAAAAATTAAATATTTTAATATTTATATTAAAAAATTTAATTTTTTTATTGACACTACATTAATTTTTATTATAATTGATCAAAAACTGATGGAGGACAGCTTCATGCATGAATGGCAACAGCTAACCGATCTTACCCAAAACAAAGAAATCACGATTGAACGCGTCAAAATCAGCGAATCCGGAATCGCCATCGATGGCAGTTTTGAGCTGCCGCCGCTGGCCCGGTTGAGCATGGAGGATCAAATCTTTGTGGCGGCATTCGTTAAAAGCCACGGGTCCATCAAAGATATGGAAGAACTTTACGACGTCAGCTACCCCTCGATTAAAAACCGGCTCAACCGCATATCTAAAGCCTTTGATTTTATTGATATTACACCGGCTAACCCCACCGGCGACATACTTGAGGACCTCGATAAGGGCAATATTTCATTTGATCAGGCCATGAAGGCGCTAAAAAAATGATACCCTTGCTTTTAAAAATTCGCGTTGGCGGTCAAAAAAAGAAGCACAGAACGATCTGGATCCCGCTGCCGCTGATTTACATTCCGGTGCTCATTTTAACAATCGTCCTTTCTCCCCTGCTGATCATCGCAGCCATTGGTTTGCTCATCATAAAAGGAACCAATATGTTCAAAGCCATACCGGCATTGTTCATGGTGCTGACGGCTTCCAGCGGATTTTTAATCGATGTTAACACGCCAAAAGAAAAATTTTTGATTGCCATTAAATAATGAAAGGAGTTTCATCATGAACGAAGAACGCAAAAAAGTTCTCGAGATGCTGGCAGGCGGAAAAATTACGGCCGACGAGGCGGAACGACTGTTAGACGCCCTTGGAGACAAATCCACAGAAACCTCACCGCAAACCGCACTTACGGAAACCCTGGATAATCTGCCCCAATATTTATTTGTTAAAGTGGACGCGGTTGATGGGGATAAGGTGAACATCCGGGTTCCCTTGAAGCTTATCAAAGCCGGCATCAAACTGAAGGCCCTGCTGCCCCAGGATGCCCAGGATAAGATCAATGTCAAACTCAACGAAAAAGGGATAAATCTGGATGACTTTGCGGCTGAAAACTTCAAAGACATTCTGGATGCCTTAACCGAATTTGAAATGAACGTGGACGATAAAAAAGGTGACAAGGTAAGGATTTACTGCGGAAATAAATAGAAGTTGTTTCAAAACCCCTCTAATCCATTTTTCTGAAATGCATCAGATAGTTCACGTGGGCGTTCCCGCCGACTGAGTATTTTTTTAAAAACGGGTTATAGTGCAGCCCGGTCAAATCCCTGAACGTCAGTCCGGAATCAACGGCCCAGCCTCTGAGCTCCGCCGGCTTGATAAATTTGCCATATTTGTGGGTGCCTTTGCGCACCAGGCCGAGAATATATTCAGCGCCGATAATGGCAAATAAAAAGGATTTCAGGTTACGGTTAAGCGTGGCAAAAAATACATCTCCCCCGGGCTTGACCAGAGTTTTACAGGCTGCGACGACCGAGGCCGGATCCGGAACGTGTTCCAACAGCTCCAGACAGGTAACGACATCGAATCGATCTGCATGGGTTTCGGCAAATTGTTCGGTGGTCGCCTGCTGATAATCCACCTGCAGACCGGATTCCTTTAGATGCAGCCGGGCAACCCCCAGAGCAGCCTCGCCCATATCAATCCCGGTAACCACGGCGCCCAGCGAGGCCAGAGCCTCGGACAGAATGCCTCCGCCGCAGCCCGCATCCAGCACCGCTTTTCCGGCAAGAGGCGCCCTTGCGTTAATATAGTTTAGCCGCAGCATATTAATGTCATGCAGGGCTTTAAAGTCCCCCTGCCTATCCCACCAGATCGGGGCCATGGCCTCGAATTTGGCAATTTCATCAACGTCGATATTAGACGCGGGTTTATTAGTAAAATCACCAGACATCTTAAATAAAATATCGAACTGTTTGTTGTCCGTTGTCAGTCGTCCGTTGTAAAACATGAATCCTGCAACGGACAACGGACCACCCACAACTGACAATAAGTTGATTCACGGAACTAACAATTTCGCAATTTTATGATGCTTTGCCGGCCAGGTTCCACAATTGGGACAGCAGCATGCCTGCCGGCATCAGACCACAGCCGAAAAGACCGCGGCCAGAATAATCTTCCGTTCTGTTCGAGTCAAGCATAGATCCAACAGATAGAACTAAAAATAAAAGTGGTTGATAAATACAAACTCGCAGAATACATTGAATGTGGTTGGCCATTGAATGCCTTATCGAGTTAACCTTTTTCCGATTGATTCTGTTCGATATAAAAAATAGGAGGACGCAATAATGAACCTGGCCAAGTTTTCCCGCCGCCGCTATACGGAAGGAAGGACCCCGATTGAAAAACTTTCACGGCTTTCGACAGAACTCGGTGGGCCCACTATTTATATGAAAAGAGACGACCTGCTGGGACTTGCCGGAGGGGGCAATAAAACCCGCAAGCTCGAATTTCTGGTCGCCGAGGCTCTGGATCAAGGTGCGGATACCCTGATTACCTGCGGGGCGGTGCAATCCAACCATTGCCGCCTAACTCTGGCAGCCGCCGTAAAAGAGGGTTTAAAATGCAGACTGGTACTCGAAGAGCGGGTGCCCGGAAGCTACAACCCGGAATCCGGCGGAAACAATTTTCTGTTCCGCCTGATGGGTGTCGAGAAAATCAAGGTGGTCCCCGGCGGATCCGACATGATGGCGGCCATGCAGGCAGTTGCCGACGAGGTCGCCGGCGAGGGTCGCAAAGCATATGTCATCCCCGGGGGCGGATCCAATCCAGTGGGAGCGACCGGTTATGTGGCCGCCGCCGAAGAAATCCTTTCCCAGACCTTTGACCTTGGCATCAATATCGACCGAATTATCTGCGCCAGCGGCAGCTCCGGAACCCATGCGGGACTGGTCGCCGGTTTTTACGGCAACAACAGCAATATACCGGTAATCGGCATCAACGTCAGTCGTTCCAAAGACGAGCAGGAGGAGCTGGTATATGATCTTGTACAAAGCACCGCCAAACATGTTGGTGTAAATTCAGATATTCCCGCAGAAGCCGTTGTCTGCTTTGATGAATATGTGGGACCCGGCTATTCACTTCCTACACCGGGGATGGCGGAGGCTACTCGAATGCTCGCCCGTTTAGAAGGTGTTCTGATTGACCCGGTTTACTCCGGCAAAGCCATGGCCGGTTTAATTGACCTGGTGCGCAAAGGCACCTTCAACCAAAATGAAAACCTGCTTTTTATTCACACCGGCGGCTCCCCGGCGCTTTATGTGTATATGAATGAAATATTGGACACAAATAATCAGGCGTAAGGAAAAAGAACTGAAGTCCGGGATAATTAATAATTGAATGATTTTACTTTCTCTGTGTTCTCTGTGGTGAAAAAAATGAAAGAAAAAGTCATTGGCATACTCGGCGGCATGGGGCCGGCGGCAACCCTGGATTGCTTTGCCAGAATCATTAAAAATACACCGGCCCAGGCGGATCAGGAGCATCTGCGCGTTGTGATTGACTCCAATCCCAAAGTGCCGGATCGCACCGCCGCCATCACCGGCAAAGGTGAATCACCGGTGCCCGTGTTGGCAGCGGGGTGCCGTTCCTTAGAACGCGCCGGCGCTGATTTTATTATTATCCCCTGCGTTTCGGCCCATTTTTTCCTGAATGAAATCCAAAAACAGATCGAGCTCCCGATCCTATCGATCTATGATGCGGTCAGCGATATCATTGCCGGTGATTATCCGCAGATCAAAACCGTCGGATTGATGGGCACCACCGGAACCATCAGCGGCGGCCTGTTTCAAAAACGCCTGGCCGTCGACGGCATCAAAACCGTTATAGCCGATGAAAATCACCAGGCTAAAGTCATGGCGGCTATTTACGATATAAAAAAATCTCAACCGTCCCGCTCCAAAGCGGAAATTACTTCGGATCTGATCACAGCTGCCGAAAGCCTGATATCAAAGGGAGCCCGGGGAATTATTGCCGGCTGCACCGAAATCCCCCTGGCCCTGAAACAGGAAGATCTGTCGGCACCCTACTTCGACGCTTTAACCATCCTGGCGCGCGCCGCCATCCTCAAAGCCGGCCTGCAGCCGCTTGCCATGCCTTAAAAGATGGTAATTGATATTTGAATTCTTGGAAGATAGGAGCATATTATGGAATTGGAATGGGAATCAGAGTTTGAGACCGGAAATGAATATGTCGATTTGCAGCACCGCTATTTCTTAGACCTTATAAACCGAATAAGAGCAAACTTTAAAGAGACAGACGATGTTGCCTATAAAGGAAAGCTGATCGATGAATTAAAAAAGTATGCGGATTTTCATTTTACTTCGGAAGAGAACATCGCAACATCGCTCAACCTCATTCTTCCGGAAGGCATCAGCAGACACCATCAGCGTCACTCAGAACTCCTTGAAGAATTTAATCATCATGCCGAGGATTTGGCTAAGGATTTGAAAACCATAGACGAATTTCTCGGCTTTTTATCGGATTGGTTTATCGGCCATACCATTTATGAGGATCAAAAACTTTTTCAAAAGAATATTTAGCTTGTTCTGTTTAATATAATTTGGAGGTGGGAATTATGTCCATCGGCAAGATGAGTTTCAATAATATTCTGGGAGC
>JASFIU010000215.1:0-7584 GCA_050122495.1 Desulfobacterales bacterium
TGAACGGCGCAGACGAGTTCGCAGGTTCGGCATCCGGTGCATTTCTGATAATCTATATACAAGGCTTTAGCCATGGTTTTCCTCCGATCTAATTGAGCGCAAACGCTCAATTAGGTGTTATTTGTTAATGGTTATTTGTTATTAGAAATTGGATATACTCCTTTAAACGAATAACCAATAACGAATAACTGATAACTATTTTACAGCAGGTGCGACGGTTCCTTTTCTATGCCCAGCTCCTTTAAAACCTCAGGTTTGGGCTTACCCTCATTGTCCAGGCCTTTGTATTCGTAAAATTCATCTAT
The DNA here is from genome assembly GCA_050122495.1 of Desulfobacterales bacterium. Taxonomy (GTDB): domain Bacteria; phylum Desulfobacterota; class Desulfobacteria; order Desulfobacterales; family JAHEIW01; genus JAHEIW01. Next base: position 306 of record JASFIU010000215.1, read on the forward strand.
CATCTTGACGAATTTTTCTTTGTCCAGGTGCGTTCCGATGACACCGGGGGCCCCGCGTTTGGCCGGCTCGTCAAAGTAGCGGTGATTCAGCATATCGCCCTTTTTAAGGTCATCCCTTTGCAACCCTTCCCGGATATTGAAAAGCCTTTCCATCATGTTGGCCCGCCTGGATGCCTGCCAGAGCTCTTCCGGAGTCATCTCAAGACCGCAGTTATAATAGATAACTTTAGACCAGTCTTCATAATTTGGCAGGGTCGCTCCGAGGAACGTCGTGTGATACTTGCATATTCCAAGGGAATCCACGCCCATGAAAACGTTCTCCTGCCAGAAGACCGGCCAGGCCTTTCCTTCATAGGCGGTGTGCTTCGAGTTCAAGGGCCCATCATAGGGAACGGGGTTGCTGTAGATCTTTCTGAGAAGCTCTTCCGGCAGATGGTAGAGATCGATGGCCGGGCGACTCCGTAAGTGATCCGAGCCTCGTGAGGCCGTGGCGATGCCGAGGGCGAGGCTGGGCGTAGCCCGTTCGTCGGACTGCAGGTTCTGCATGCCCTTAACCTGAATAAGGTAATCAAAGGATTCCTTGCCGATCTTATCGGCGGCTAGATTACCGCCTTCGGCCAGCAGATCACCCAGATAACCTTTCCTGAAGCAGATGCGGTCAATCATTTCAATGACAGCCTCATCGTTTCCGAAGCGTAAATCCACACCGTCGGTATCCTCACTTGTTAGAATGCCCTTTTCGTAGAGTTCCATTGCCCAGGAGATGAGGCTGCCGATTTCGAGGTTGTCCACACCGTATTGGTTGGTCAGATGGTTGCCTACCAGGACCGTTAGGGCCCTGGGCGTGTCCGTTTCACCGCCGAAGGCGGACTGCGCCGTGTAGTCGGGGCCTTCATCATACCGGCCCGCATATGGGCCTTCCGGAATCCTGTATTGACCGCGGCAATGGACCTGACAGCCGAAACATCCTGTCATGTGGTAAGGCCCCATGGTCTCTTCGGCGATTTCATCGAGTCTTTCAGGTTCGATATCGTCAGCATACTCGCACTGGTTGTACTGAAAATTGCGGCACCTCACACCGCCCCAGGAATTGGTGGCGCCCCAGATGAAGGCCGTTCCGAGGGTCCCCATGGTCTGGTTGACCTTGGCCCCTGTGATTTGTTCGATAAAACCCTTGTTGTACTCGAGCGCTTCGGCGGGATGGGCGATCTTGATATCCATGGTCCCCCTGGCAGCCACCGCCTTCAGGTTTTTCGAACCCATAACAGCCCCCATGCCTGATCTTCCGGCGGCGTTTTTAATCCCCGTCATCACATTGGCATAACGGACAAGGTTCTCGCCTGCCGGCCCGCAGACCGCGGACTTCACTTCCTGGTCGCCAAGATCTTCCCGGATGGCCCATTGGGTGTCGGTCGTGGACTTTCCCCATATTTCCCGGGCGTCCCGGATTTCAATCTCTCCGTTATGCACATAGATATAAACCGGATGTTTGGCTTTGCCCTTGACCACCAGATGGTGAAAACCTGCCCAGGCCATTTCAGGGGTAAAAAATCCGCCCATATTGGAACTGCCGAGCAGCCCGGTGAGCGGGGACTTGCCCATGACGTGGCACCTTGAAGTGGCTGAAGCCAGGGTTGCGCACAGAAGTCCGCCGCTAATAATAAAGGCATTATCCGGCCCCAGAGGGTCACAGCCTTTTTTCGTGTGATTATAAAGCAGATAGGCATCCAGCCCCCGTCCGCCGATGAATTTTTTCCTGACGTCAAGGGGGATCGCCTTGGTTTCAATATTGCCCGAGGTAAGATCAATGAATCCTATTTTTCGATTCAACGGCATGTCACTTTGCTCCTTTCTTATTTAACCACTCTTGAGCTATTCGTTTGTTGACCTCCCATACGGGGCCCCGGATGCGGGGAAATCCATCCTTGACCCATGCGACCCTGAATTCCAGTCCGCATTCCGGGCATTTGATGGTCTTGTCTCCCTTTTCAGGCTGTAGCCTTCCCATACAATTGGGATTATGACATCTGAATTTGCCGTAGGTCCTGGTCTTGCCTAAACTTGCGGCCGTTGATAACCCTTTATTTTCTTTTGCCATTGCAAGCCTCCTTAAGATCATATGCAAATAAAATTAAAAATATAATACGATTCGATAAAGACGGATTATGAAGATTCAACCCGTTATTCAGCAGGTAACAGTTTTCCACTCGTCATTTTCGTCAATCAGGCGGCACTCGTCGGACCAGTCACACACATTACCGATTTTATCTGCGGTTTCAAAAATGGCGCATTTGACCAGGCATTCATTGGTTTGCGGGTCGACTTCCAGGTCGGCCACATAAGTCGTTGTAAAATTCAACTTTTCAATCAACTGGTCCAAGATCATATTCACAATCGGGCAGTTATAGGGTTCGATACCGCCCTGGAGAAGTTTGACCTCTTTGGGCACATGGATACATCCCTGAATTCTCAAATAGAGCAAAATATCCCGCCCCCCGATGGAATAGGAAGCACCCTTGATCAAACCGGCAGCTGAGATCTCCTGAATACAGGATTCGATGATCTCGGCCGGTGACCCACCGGTTATGTCTTTGGATTGAATAAAGTCGACCCCGATGAATTCCGTCTTCCATGCGACGCAATCCGACAATTCGTGGTAAAAAAGTTCCTCTGTTCTGGCCATCAAGTCGTTAAAATAGGCTATTTTATCCATTTACCTTCTCTCCTTATTGCCGAATTTTTCCCAGTAGACCAGATCCTCCAGTGGGTACTTGGGACGCGGGTGTTTGCGCTGTTCTTTGGGCCAGCCGATGGCGACATAGCAAATAACCTTATATTCGTTCATGCCGGTCGGGATACCTAAAATCTCTTTAAATTTTATGGCATCCCGGGTGGCCGCCACCGGTCCATGCACCCAGCAGGCACCCAACCCAAGCGAGTGGGCTTCCAAAAGAATATTTTCGGTAGCGGCACACAGATCGTAGGGAACATCCACCGAGCCGATTTTCAAATCACCGATTACGGCGATGATGACCGGGGCCTGTTTGCAGAATTCCGAAACCTCTCCGGAATACATAAATCTCAGAACTTCGGCCCGTTTTTCAGGATCTTCTATTTTCTCAAAACGTTTCTGCATGGTTCCCATGCAATACCATGCGGTCATGCGCTTCCCGCTGCCGAGTTTGGACAGGTCTCCGATTTTATTGCGGGTCTCCTGATCTCGAATAACGATAAAGCGCCAGGGCTGATAATTTTCTCCGGTAGGCGCCCAGCGGGCGGCCTCCAGAATTTTATCGATCATTTCATCGGGAACCGGATCGGGTTTATAGCGCCGGATGCTTTTACGGCTGATGAGTACGTCAAGAATATCTGGCATGATCCTTATCTCCTTTTCTAGAAGTGGTTTCAAAATTCCAGATCAGGCCCAAGGGCTAAAAAGTGCCTAAAGTGAACTAAATTGCCTAAAGTGACTAAAGTTAAGGCGTCGCTGCGCTCCATCGTTTATATTAGATAGGCAGAATTCAACAACTTTAGTCACTTTAGATCACTTTAAACTTCAGCTCACTTATTTATTGTGAGCATTTACCGGAGCCTGTGCTGCACACTAATGCATAAAATCAGATGCGAATCCCGCGATAGCGGGGCAACGCAGCCATTGTAGCCTTTTGAGCACCTTAAATCATCTTTCAATTAGATGCGAAATCCCGCTTTTTTTGCGGGGAGATGGGGTTTTGAAACCACTTCTAATCTTCAAGGCCCAGTACTTTTTGAGCGGTACCGCCAAGGATGAGATCGATCTCCTCATCGCTGAATTCTATATCGGTGTCACGGTTTTTAAAGGCCTGCACCCATTCGGCCAGCGGGCACATGAGGTTGGGGTAGAGCGCATCGGTCGCGAACATGATCTTATCTGCGCCGGCCAGATCGACAATATCCCTGAGCCACTGGTAAAAGCGCTGTTTCGGCCATTTTTTATAAGGCTTTTGCCATAAAGAAAGATCGACATAAACGTTTGGCAGCCAGACAGCCGCCTGAATGGCTTCCTGCCACCAAGCGATATCCCCGCAGTGGGCCAAAATAAAATCAGCCTCCGGATACCGGGCCGCGGCGGTCGCGAAATAGGCCGGGCGTGAACACTCCCAGCGCAGGGCGGGCGTGGAACTGGGCGCTCCGCCGGTATGCACCATGATGGGAATATTCCATTCGGATGCTTTTTCATAAACCCAATAACAGCAGGGATCGTCGGGCATATACCCCACACCGGCATGCAGTTTAAAACCCTTCATTCCCCATTCATGGTAAGCCTGCTCGCAATGCTTTAAGGCACCCGGCCTGCGGGGGTCAATAGCCATAAATGGAATTAAACGGCCTTCGTGTCTTTTGGCGATATCGGCATAGAGTTTGTTCTGATCAAAAGCGTGAATCGGTGCCTCCCCGAACAGCAGGCCATAGTCCACCGCGAAAGTAACCGACTTATCTACCCCGGCTGCGTCCATCTCTTCAATGACATTATCAGCATTCGGATCGATCCAGGGGCGGACAACATTTTCAGTGAAGTCTTTTGGGCTGACATTCGTTCCGTGCGTTTTGTTGTACATCATCACAAAACTTTTCTGCGCACCTCTAATATAGTCACCCTGGACAGTTCCCTTTATAATTAAATGCCTGTGAACATCGATAATCATAAGCTTTTCTCCTTACGGGTTAGTGTTGTTACCTCCCTTCGGCTAGGGAGTTAATATAGCTGTTATTTATTTAGATTCTCCTGGATGTAGTTTGCAATTTCGGCCGGCGGGATTCCCGGTAAGAACACTTCCCGCACGCCCATTTTCTTAAGTTCCGGAATTTGATGTTTTAAAATAATACCGCCGGCAATGACCATTATTCTTTCCAAACCCTTTTCTTTGAGGCGCTGCATCACTTTGGGAACCAGAACCATGTGGTCACCGGAAAGAAAACTCAGCCCCACGACATCAACGTCTTCCTGGGCCGCTGCAGTGGCAATGTGTTCAGCGGTTTGACGCAGACCGGTGTAGATGACCTCCATACCGGCATCCATCAGGGAGCGGGCCACAATTTTAGCCCCGCGATCATGGCCGTCCAGACCCACCTTGGCGATCAAAACTCTTATCTTTCGGTTCTTCATGGTCTATGTCCTAAATATGTCCAAATGATTGTACTAAAAACTGTGCTGAATTACGCCATGTTAGTGGTCCGTAGTCCATTGTCCGTGGCTTGAATGTGCGGTTGCGTATTTGCAACGGACAGCTGACAACATACAACGGACGCAATTGAGTTTTACTCAATTGCCCTAGATATAAGTTGATGCCTGAAACTCACCCCATTTTTCGCGCATGACGCCGCAGATCTCACCGATGGTGGCATAGCTTTTTACGGCTGCAATGATATGCGGCATGAGGTTTTCGCTTTTATCGATGGCCGTTGCAAGGCCGGCCAGTTGTTTTTGCACGTCGCCGGCATTCCGGTCGGCTTTGACCCCGGCTACCTTTTGCTTCTGGCTGCCTTCAACGCCAGCATCAATTTCAAAAATTTCCTGATCTTCCAGATCGTCTTCATCCGGCATACCATATTTGTTCAATCCCACGATAACACGCTCGCCGCTATCCACCCGCTTTTGAAATTGTACGCTTGAATCCTGAATTTCTTTAAAAACATATCCATTTTCAATGGCGCCGAGCATGCCGCCCATGGCATCTATATTCTGCAAATATGCGGCTGCCTGCTGTTCGATTTCATTGGTGAGCGTTTCTATGAAATAGGAACCCGCCAGCGGATCGATGGTATTGTCCAGGCCGCATTCGTGGGCCAGGATCTGTTGGGTCCTGAGTGCGATCCGGGCGGAGTCCTCGGAAGGGATTGCGTAGCCCTCATCCCAGCAGGCCGTATGGATGGCCTGATTGCCGCCCAGGATGCCCATTAAAGCGTGCATGGCCACCCTGACAATATTGTTGATGGGCTGCTGCGGAACCAGGGTGGAGCCGCAGGATCCGGTGAAAATCCGGAACAACTGACTTTTGGGATTTTCGGTCTGGAAGCGTTCCTGCATGATTTTGGCGTATAACCTGCGGGCCGCCCGGTATTTGGCGATTTCCTCGAAAAAATCCATGTAGCATCCCAGGCTGTAGGACAGGCGCGGCGCAAAGTAATCCACATCCAGGCCCCGCTCCTGAGCCTTCTCAATATAGGTGATGGCGTCTGCCAGCGTAAAGGCAAGTTCCTGGATGGCGTTGGCGCCGGCTTCTCTAAAATGGTAGCCGGTTATGTTGAGTGTGTTCCATCTTGGAACGTGATGGGCGCAATGCTCGACGATATCCAAAACCAGTTTGATGCTGGGCTCCGGAGGGAAGATATAGGTGCCCCGGGCGATGAACTCTTTCAAAATATCGTTCTGGGTGGTGCCCATCAGCTTTTCGGGAGGAACGCCCTGTTTTTCGCCCACGGCAATGTACATGGCCAGCAGAATCGTGGCCGGCGCATTGATGGTCATGGAGGTCGAGACCTTATCCAGTGGAATCCCCTGAAAAATAATCTCCATATCGGCCAGAGAATCCACGGCGACGCCCACGCGGCCGACAGCCCCCTCGGCCAGAGGATCATCCGAGTCGTAGCCCAATTGGGTCGGCAGATCAAAGGCGATGGATAAGCCTTTCATACCCTGATCCAAAAGATAGCGGAAGCGCTGATTGGTGTCTTCAGCCGTGCCGAACCCGGCATAATTACGCATGGTCCAGAGGCGCCCGCGATACATACTGGGATAAACGCCGCGAGTGTAAGGGTACTGTCCGGGATACCCCAAGGCCTCGTCGTAGTCCATGCCCTCCAGATCCTGAGGGGAATACAGGCGCTTTACCGGGATGCCGCTTTCGGTCGTGAATTCTGCCTGTCTTTCGGGAGATCGGTCCAGCACTTTTTTAAGTGTTGTCTTTTCCCACTGTTCCAGTCCTTCTTTAATTTGTTTCATAATTAGGCCCTATGAAAATTCCTGAAACATTAGGAACCCTAAACTTGCGCCGTTTCGGCGCTGTCGGATTCTTCAGCCGTCAATGATCGGATGACAAGGTCTCTGGCCTTTTGGATATGATTGCGGATGAGTTCGATGCTGCCGATGATATCTTTGTTTTTCATTTTCCGGAAAAGGCGATTGTGTTCATCAACCGCTACGGGCATTCGTTTAATATCGTAATTCTCCAACCGGGCACGCAGGTAGATGTGCTCAAAATTTCTTTTCAGCAGCCACTTGAGGACATTGTTTTTGGCC
>JASFIU010000216.1:0-7570 GCA_050122495.1 Desulfobacterales bacterium
TGATTCCGGCCCTGCTCGACGCCGGATATCGGGTGAGGGCCATGGGCCGCTCGCTGGATAAGCTCGGATGCCGTCCCTGGGCCCGGCTTCGACAGATTGAGCTGGTTGAGGGCGATGCCCTTGACCGGGGGTCCCTTGAAGAAGCCTGCCGCGGTTGCCGGGCGGCTTATTATCTGGTGCATTCCATGATCGCCCAGAAAAAAAAGTACGTCGAGGCCGATCGACAGGCCGCCCGCAACATGGTTGATGCTGCCGCCTCTGAAGGATTGGAACGCATGATTTATCTGGGCGGTCTGGCAGAGGCCCGCGAAACCCCGTTGAGCAGACATTTGCAGTCCCGTCTTGAGGTTGCCGATATCCTTCAATCCGGCCCGGTGCCCACCACTGATTTGCGGGCTCCCATGATTCTGGGATCCGGCAGCGCTTCCTTTGAAATATTGCGTTACCTGGTCGAACATCTGCCGGTGATGACGACTCCTCGCTGGGTGTTTTCTCCGAATCAACCGATTGCCATTCGCAATGTCATCAATTACCTGGTTGGATGCCTCGAGCACGATGAAACCATCGGTGAAACATTTGATATTGGCGGTCCGGATGTGATCACCTACCGCCAACTTCTGGATATTTATGCTGAAGAAGCCCATCTGCGTAAACGTTGGATCATTCCGGTACCGGTGCTGACGCCGACCCTGAGTGCTTACTGGATTCATTTGATCAGCCCGGTGCCGGCTTCAATTGCGTTGCCGTTGACCGAAGGCTTGACGAGTGCGGCCGTTTGCAGGGAAAACCGGATTCAGGCCATCATCCCCCAGGAGCTTCTGAGCTGCCGCGAAGCCATTCGCCTGGCGCTGGATCGCTTAAAGCAGGCGCGGGTGAATACCTGCTGGGCGGATGCCGGCCAGCTATTGACGCCGGAATGGGCGCACTGCGGGGATGCCGAGTGGGCCGGCGGTACCATCATGAACTGCGGTTATCGCGCCCGTATAAGGGCATCAGCTGACGAGGTCTGGCAGCCAATCAGTAAAATTGGGGGCAAAACCGGCTGGTATTTCGGAAATTTACTCTGGAGACTGAGAGGCATTCTGGATCGCGCCGTCGGCGGTGTGGGCCTGAGAAGGGGCCGCCGGCACCCGTCCGAACTCGGGGTTGGGGATGCGCTTGATTTCTGGCGGGTGGCAACTCTTGAAGCGCCGCATCGTTTAGTGCTCGTTGCCGAGATGAAAACGCCCGGCGAGGCCTTGTTGGATTTTCAAATAACCCCCTCCGGAACCGGGCAGGTTGAATTGCAGATGCTCTCGCGGTTTTTGCCGCGGGGACTGGCGGGAATCTTATACTGGTATGTATTGTACCCGTTTCATCAATGGATTTTTTTCGGCATGCTTAAATCCATTGCCAAGTCGATCGACAAACCGATGGTTTCAGGACCCGAACGCTTTACCCCCAAACTTCACACCAGCTGTGCCCTGCCGCCCAATATCTCTTAAAAGGGATAAGTCAACCCAAATTGTTGGATTCGCAATCAAATATGTGGCCTACATCCTGTCGGAATACGCATGAAGACTAAATTTTTAATTGTGCAATTGGAGCCAATGCGCTAAAAGAAAATCGATTTTACGGTTAGGATTTAAGTTCAATTTGTTGGGCCATCCCTTGGATTTCGGTATTATTTAGATCAGCGGACAACGGTGAAGCCATAGCGATAAACTTTTTACAGGAGTGCCTTATGAAAAATACGGCTGTGATCATTTGGATTTTCATTAGTTTTGCCGGCGCAGGTGCCGGAATATGCGCAGAAGTTCCCATCAGTGAAGCGACCGCTGAGTGTATTGATTGCCACTCCTCCTTCCAACCCGGAGTTGTCAATGACTGGCAAAACAGCCGCCACGCCAGTATGACCCCAAAAGAGGCTATGGCGGTCGAAGGCATTGCCCGCAAAGTATCGAGCACCACGGTTCCTGACAACCTGCAAAACGTGGTGGTCGGGTGCGCCGAATGCCATACGATGCGGCCCAAAGCGCACGCGGATACATTTGAGCACAACGGCTACGACGTTCATGTGGTGGTCAGTCCGGATGATTGCCAAACCTGTCATGCGACCGAAAGACAGCAATATTCTCAAAATATCATGGCCCATGCCTATGGTAATCTAGCCAATAATAAGATGCATCAAAAGCTTGAGCACAGCATTCTGGCCGCAGCTGAGTATCAAAACGGAAAAATCGATCTATCGCCGGCCAATGATGCCACCAAAGCCGAAGCCTGTTATTACTGCCACGGCACCAAACTCGAGCTAAGCGGGTATGAAACCCGGGACACTGAAGCCGCCGGTGAACTGGAATTTCCAATCATTAAAGGCTGGCCCAATCAGGGCGTGGGGCGTATTAATCTGGATGCCAGTATGGGCGCCTGCTCCGCCTGCCACACCCGACACGCTTTTTCGATCGAAATGGCGCGCAAGCCTTACACCTGCAAGGAATGTCACGTGGGACCCGATGTCCCGGCTTTTAAAGTCTACGCCGCCAGCAAACACGGCAACATTTTTGCGACCAAACATGCCGACTGGAATTTCAAGGTCGTGCCCTGGACCATCGGTAAAGATTTTACGGCCCCGACCTGTGCCACCTGTCATGTCAGCCTGCTGATCAACACCGATGAAGAAATTGTCGTTGAAAGGACCCATCAGATGAACGATCGGCTGCCCTGGCGCATCCTGGGATTGATCTATGCCCATCCACATCCCTCAAAACCGGATACCAGCATTATCCGCAACAAAGACGGGATACCACTGCCGACCGATTATGCCGGCGGCCTGGCCGCAAAATTTCTGATCGATGAGAAAGAACAAAACGCTCGCAGGCAGGTAATGCAGGCTGCCTGTCGCAATTGCCATGACGCTTCCTGGGTTAACGGCCACTGGCAACGCTTTGAAAACACCATCCGGGAAACAAATGCCAAGACCCTCACGGCCACCCGGATCATGGAAGATATCTGGCGGCAGGGCTCCGCCAATCCCAAGGACAACCCTTATAATGAAGCCATCGAGAGAAAATGGAGCGAAACCTGGCTGTTTTATTCCAATACGATCCGGTTTGCTTCCGCCATGGGAGGCGGGGGGGATTACGGCGTATTCGCCGACGGCCGCTATCATCTGTCAAAAAGGCTGTTGGAGCTTAACGACTGGCTGGAGCTGCACAAGAAACTTAATGCGGCATCAAAAAAATAGAAGTGGTTTTAAAACCACTTCTAAAAGAGCTCTGAGCGATCAACAACGACCACATGAATTTCAAAGCCATTCAAAAATCACGTATTCAAATCTTAAACGACTTCGATCTCCGCCCGGGCGCTTTTGTGCTCTATTGGATGCAGCAGTCCCAGCGGGCCGAATACAATCATGCCCTGGAATATGCGGTTCAACAGGCCAATAAATTGGGTCAGGGTGTCGTGGTTATTTTCGGGCTGATGGACGACTATCCTGAAGCAAATTTGCGCCATTACACCTTCATGCTGGAGGGGCTTCAGGAGACCCAGGCTGCGCTTGCAAAGCGCGGCATTAAAATGGTTGTTCAAAAAGGCAATCCCGCTGATGTGGCGCTCGCTGCCGGCCGCAAGGCCTCCCTGATCGTGTGCGATCGCGGTTACCTCAGACATCAGAGACAGTGGCGCCAAAAAGTCGCCCGCAATGCCGGCTGTCGGGTGGTTCAGATTGAAAGCGATGTGGTCGTGCCGCTTGAGGTGGTCTCCTGCAAAGCCGAGTATGCCGCCCGCACCATTCGCCCCAAAATAAATAAATGCCTTAAAGATTACCTTGTTGAGTTTAAGCCGACTAAAATAAAAAAACCTTCATTCAAAGTACGGTTAAGGGGGCTTGATTTAAGTGACATAAAAGCCGTCACAAAGAGGCTTGTTCTTGATAAAGACGTTCTGCCGGTGTCAGGTTTCTTCACGGGTGGCACCTCAAGGGCCAAAAAAATATTTAAAGATTTTTTATACAATCGGTTTGAGCGCTATGCCGAAAATGGAAATCAGCCCCAAACCGATGACGTCTCCCACATGAGCATTTATTTGCACTTCGGGCAAATTTCTCCGCTATATTTGGCCTTGCAGATGCTTAAAACGGATAAGCGTTTCAGGGAACCCCGCGAGGCATATCTGGAGGAATTAATTGTGCGGCGTGAGCTGGCCATGAATTTTGTCTATCATACCGCGGATTATAACGCTTATACCTGTTTGCCGGCCTGGGCGCAAAAGACGCTGGCCGAACATAAAAAAGACAAACGTGAATACATTTATACCCGCCGACAGCTTGAAAATTGCCAGACCCACGATGAATACTGGAATGCGGCCATGCGTGAAATGAAGTTCACCGGATTTATGCACAATTACATGCGCATGTACTGGGGCAAAAAAATTCTGGAGTGGTCCAAAACACCGGAACAGGCCTTTAAGGCCACCCTGGCGATAAATAACAAATACTTTCTCGATGGCCGCGATGCAAACTCATACACCGGTGTGGCCTGGATTTTCGGGGTGCACGACCGCGCCTGGTTCGAGCGGCCGATTTTCGGCAAGATTCGATACATGGCCGCATCCGGGCTGGAGCGAAAATGCGATATTCGGGCCTATGTAAGAAAGGTGGATGCGCTCGAAAAAGCCTCCCGATCGAAGGCGTTTTAAATGGCCAAAGATATTATATTGCGACTGATACTTGGCGACCAATTAAATGAGAACCATACCTGGTTTCGAAAGCCCGACCGGACGGTAACCTATGTTTTGATGGAAATCCGGCAGGAAACAGATTACGTCAAACATCATATTCAAAAAGTGGTAGCGTTTTTCGCCGCTATGCGAGCATTCGCAGAAGAACTTCAAGAAAAAGGGCACGCCGTCATTTATCTGCGGCTGGATGATGCCAACAATCAACAAACCATCGAAGGCAACATCAAACGGCTGCTCAAAAAAAAGCGCTTTACACGCTTTGAGTATTTACTGCCCGACGAACATCGCTTGGATATTGAGCTCCGCAAGATGGCCAAAACGCTATCGGTCTCCTGGGAGGCGGTTGACACCGATCATTTCCTCACCGGGCGACAGGATTTGAAGGATTTTTTTGCCGGTAAAAAGCGCTATCTGATGGAATCCTTCTACCGCCGGATGCGCAAAAAGCATGACATCCTGATGGACGGTGACAGGCCGCTGGGGGGTCGCTGGAATTTTGATGTTGAAAATCGCCGGCGCTATGACGGGCAGGTTCCGATTCCAAAGCCTAAACTGTTCAGCAATGATGTCCGAGATCTTTACCAAATGGTTGAAAAAGCCGGCGTCAAAACACTGGGAAAAATTGATCCCCGAAATTTGATCTGGCCGATTACACGATCCCAATCCCGAACCCTTTTGAACGCTTTTCTCAACAAGGGACTCAAAGCATTCGGCACCTATCAGGATGCCATGACCATCCAAAGCTGGTCATTATTCCACGCACGCATTTCGTTTGCGCTCAACACCAAAATGCTTCACCCGCTGGAGGTCATCAACGCGGCGATCCGGTCCTGGGAAAAACAAAAGCGTTCCATTAAAATTCAACAGGTTGAAGGCTTTGTGCGCCAGATTCTGGGCTGGCGTGAATATATGCGCGGCATCTACTGGGCCCTGATGCCGAACCTGGGGCGCATGAATTTTTTCAACCACCGGGCCGCATTGCCCGACTTTTACTGGACGGCCGAGACAAAAATGCAATGCATGCAAGCTGCAATCGGCCAATCGCTTGAACATGCCTATGCCCATCACATCCAACGCCTGATGGTTACCGGAAATTTTGCCTTGCTGGCCGGGGTCCATCCCGATCAAGTCGACGCTTGGTACCTTGGGATTTACATCGATGCGATTCAATGGGTTGAGCTGCCCAATACCCGGGCGATGAGCCAGTGGGCGGACGGAGGCCTGGTCGCAACAAAACCCTATGTGTCTTCAGCGAACTACATCAATAAAATGAGTGATTACTGTATCCAGTGTAGTTACAACCGCCAAAAACCTTACGGTGAAGCTGCCTGTCCGTTTAACTGCCTGTTCTGGGATTTTTTTAAACGTCATCAGCCAAAACTGCAAAGCAATCCGCGCATCGGCATGATGTACCGCACCTGGAAGCGCAAAGACCCTGAAGAGCAAAAACGCATTTTAAAACAGGCGGCATTATACAAAAAGGATATTAACCGGCTATAGGTCCTGCAGCCGCTATCCTCCGTTCGGTATGTCTTTCTCTTCATCTATTCTTCAAGTCAATTGACCTGTTTGCGAATCTTCGAATTGCACTCCGAGGATTTATCCTTATTTTTTAATAATTATTTGTTTTAGGCAGAGCTATTTTACCCCATATTGAAGAGGAGACGATGATGAGAAAAATATCTGAGGACGTCTTGGCGAGTATAGAATTTGACGTATCGTATAAACACAACGGTATTCAGCATAGCGATCGTTATTACGGACAAAGAATAAATTTATGGCGGGATATTCTGCCCCCCGAGTTACTCGAAGAAATTTACGGCAAACAAATCCGAGATGAGGTTGTTCTGGATGTTAAACCCGGCAGCTGGGTGGCGGCCAGAAATGAACGCAACATTCATAAGGTCCATCGACGGCAGGTTTCAGCCCTTGCCCCGCAAAGTGATCCGATCCGACCGCAATTTGGCCGGTTTTATCCACTGGGAATCCTCAGGAATGTATCGGGTGTCTTTCCCAACAACGTCACCCCCTTTCGCTGTATATCGGTCAACGCTGACGGTATTAAGGCTGATGTGAATCATCCCCTATCTGAAAAAGCCTTCAAATTCAGAGCAACCATTCGAGATGTTCGTGAGAAATTTGAAGAACATGGTGGCACCAGCATTGATTGGGCGGAGACTGTCCTCAGCGGTCCGGGGATGCAGGCCCGGGTAAACGGAAGCCCGACAAATTTTTTTGCCGACCAGCCCTTCCACAGGGCCGATGAAAGCAAAGACACTCTTTTTTATGCGCAACCCCGCATGGTTAAACACATCGATGAAACCGCAATTGATGCGATCCGTCGGCTTTACGCTAAACTGATTGAGCCCCAAAGCGATGTTTTGGATTTAATGAGCAGCTGGGTTTCGCATTTACCGGAAGATCTTCCCCTAAAATCCCTCACCGGCCTCGGAATGAACCAGACGGAACTGGAAGCCAACGGCCGGCTAACCGATTATGTCGTTCATGATCTTAACGCCGACCCGCGATTGCCCTTCGGCAATAAAGCCTTTCATGCAGTTATCTGCTCGGTCTCGGTTGAATATTTAATCTATCCATTTGAAGTATTTGAGGAAATTGCCCGGGTATTGAAACCCGGTGGGGTTTTTATAGTGACTTTCTCCAATCGCTGGTTTCCGCCAAAAGCGATCAACATCTGGCCGGAGCTGCATGAATTTGAGCGCATGGGATTGGTACTTGAATTCTTCTTAAAATCCGGTCAATATAAAAATCTGCATACCTATTCCATGCGAGGACTGCCCCGGCCGCAAGATGATAAGTACTATGGCCAAATTTTTTACTCGGATCCGGTATA
>JASFIU010000217.1:0-7568 GCA_050122495.1 Desulfobacterales bacterium
CTGCCAAAAATTTGCCGGAGCGGTGACGCACTTCCTTTACGCTGCCGTCAAAAGGGATCCGATTGACATGCACGTTAAACACGGACATGAAGATGCTGATCTTTTGGCAGCTGCCGTCGTAAAAAGCGGTCCGATCGACTTTGCCTACCAAAATGACTTTTCCATCTGCCGGCGATACGATGCCGCCCGCTTGATCG
Organism: Desulfobacterales bacterium; assembly: GCA_050122495.1. Taxonomy (GTDB): domain Bacteria; phylum Desulfobacterota; class Desulfobacteria; order Desulfobacterales; family JAHEIW01; genus JAHEIW01. Next base: position 198 of record JASFIU010000217.1, read on the forward strand.
GGAATCACTCGATCCGGATCCCTGAAAAACCCGCAAAAACAGAAGGTGACCACCAGCGCCAGAAGGGTCAGGTAGGTCATTCCCAGCAGAGCAAAGATCAAAGTGACAAAGGCCGCGCTAAAAATCAGCGGGTAGCCGGGGCTTGCCACCGGGAAGGCGGTCTGGCCGGCCGTCTCAGGCCAAGAATTTTTTTCCATCGAATCGCTGTGCTCAAGTTAGAAACAATGCGGGTTATCGTCAATAAGTCATGCTAAATTTAAAACTTTTTTTATATCAACATGATTCGTTATTGTCAATAATTACCATAATATGATGCGAATCAGATCGAAATCCGGCAACAGCGCTGAGGGCAACGTAAGGAAGATTTCTAACTGCTTATCTAATTCCGCAGTAAAATATCGGGATCCATTGGATCGTAATGCGCTTGTCGATTTCTGGGAGCGTTAAGACTTTTTTGAAAGACGGTCATCGCCTAAATTCAACTCCGCATCAGATCTCCTGATATAGTGCGGAACCAGGTCGGCCGCTTCAACGCTGTCGCGGGTTTCAAATCTTTCCATGCTCAAGAATGCAACGCTCGATCCCCGGATGATATTTTGGTTTTCAGGCGCAAAATGAGCCAGATCACCCAATGCCGTGCTTAACCTTTGACGATAAAGCTGGGCGCCGCTTCCAATGAACACACAGGGCTCTTTAATTTCCTGAACCGCTGCTTCCGGTGCACCTACGTTCTCAGGGCTTTGACGGGTTAAAATATCATCGGCATACCGGTAGGTCGCCCAATAGACCTCACTTTTGCGGGCATCCAGCATCGGACATATCAAACAAGAACGATCGGCGCATTGCCACGCAAGGACTTCCAGACTAGACAAACCCACAACCGGCTTATCAAGGGCATGGGCCAAACCTTTTATGGTACTGATCCCGATACGAAGCCCCGTAAATGAACCCGGCCCGGCCGTAACGGCCAGACCGTCTAAATCAGCTGCGTTTAAACCGGACATCCCCAACCCGCTATCAATTAATTCCATTAAATGTTTCGAGTGGGTTTGATCTTTAAGGATGGTTATCTCAGCGGATAAGGACCCACCCTCAATGATGGCTACGCTGCAGCTTTCTGTCGCTGTATCTACGGCAAGGATTTTCATAGACTGGAATTACCGGCCTTTGACTTTTGCCCGTTTCGACGTGTCTTTTGACTTCATTCCGATAATCGCGTGGGACAGTACTTCATCCATATGCTTTACTGCAAGAAACCTGATCTTGCGTTTGAGATGCCGGGGGAATTCGGTCAGATCTTTTCTGTTCTTCTCGGGCACAATCACGGTTCGGATACCGGCACGCATCGCCCCCAGCGCTTTTTCCTTTAAGCCGCCAATGGGAAGCACCCGCCCTCTGAGGGTGATTTCGCCGGTCATGGCCACATCGTTGCGTACCGATTTGTTGGTTAGAGCAGAAATAAGAGCAGTTGCCATAGCGATGCCTGCAGAAGGGCCATCTTTGGGAATCGCGCCGGCCGGCACATGAATATGGATATCCAGGTTTTCAAATTTCTTTTCGTCTAATCCCAACGAAGCCAGATTCGCCCGCGCATAGCTCACCGCCGCCCGTGCCGACTCCTGCATGACGTCGCCCAGCTGCCCGGTCACAATCAAATCACCTTTCCCGCCGATCAAAGAGGCTTCGACGTACAAAACTTCGCCACCGACCTGTGTCCAGGCCAGCCCGGTCGCCAGGCCCACCTGGCTTTCCTCCTGATCCATTTCAGGACCGTATTTTGGAACTCCCAGGTATTTCGGCAAACTGTTTTTGGTAATGGCAAACGGTTTTTTTTCACCCTCGGCAATCTTACGCGCGACTTTACGGCAGATAGCGCCGATTTTCCTCTCGAGGTCACGCAACCCGGCTTCAGAGGTATATTCTGAGATGATCTGCTGCCGGGCGCCGGAACTGATGCGAACGGCTCTGGTCTTTAACCCATTTTCTTTAATTTGCCGCGGAATGAGATAGTTTTGAGCGATCACCATTTTTTCCTCTTCGGTGTAGCCGGATAGCGTAATGATTTCCATTCGATCTAACAGGGCGGTCGGGATCGTATCGGTTACATTGGCCGTTAGAATAAACATGACTTTGGAAAGATCAAAAGGCAGATTGAGGAAATGATCGCTGAAAACCGAATTCTGTTCCGGGTCCAGCGCCTCTAAAAGCGCCGATGAGGGATCCCCCCGGAAATCAGCACCCAGTTTGTCAATTTCATCCATCATAAAGACCGGATTGTTACTGCCGCACTGTTTCAAACCCTGCAATATCCTTCCCGGCATGGCACCGATGTAAGTTCGGCGATGGCCCCTGATTTCGGCCTCATCACGGATACCCCCCAAAGAAATCCGAATAAACTTGCGCTTCATGGCCCGGGCAATCGATTGGCCTAAAGATGTCTTGCCCACGCCGGGGGGGCCCACAAAGCAGAGAATCGGACCTTTCATTTTCGGATTTAATTTCCGGACGCCCAGATATTCGAGGATGCGATCTTTTACCTTCTTTAAACCATAATGGTCTTTTTCCAATACGGTTTTGGCTTTTTGAATATCGAAACTATCTCTGGAAGACCTGTTCCACGGCATGGAGACCAACCAGTCCAGATAGGTCCGTGAAACCGTTGCTTCGGCCGAGTCGGGATGCATCTGCTCAAGGCGTTTGAGTTGCTTGATGGCTTCCTGGTCGGCCTCTTTCGGCATTTTGGCCCGTTTGATCTTTTTGCGGTAATCTTCGATCTCAAGCGCCTTCTCATCGTGTTCCCCGAGCTCTTTGTAAATCGCCCGCACCTGCTCGCGTAAAAAATAATCGCGTTGAGATTTTGAGATTTCATCCTTGACATCAGACTCGATCTTGGCCTGGACAGTCGATAGTTCAAGCTCCCGTGAGAGCAAATCGTTTACTTTTTTGAGTCGTTTTATCGGATCGCTTAATTCGAGCAGCTTCTGGGATTCTTGGATTTTCAGCTTTAAGTTGGAGGCGACCAGATCGGCCAATTTGCCGGGTTCTTCGATACTCTGCAGAATCGCGCCGACATCAGCTGCCATCTCCCCGCGCAGGGACAGGATCTTTTCTGAATTTTCCCCGACCGTTCGCATCAACGCCTCGATTTCAAGGCTCATTTTTTGAACGGGCTGTTCTTCAACGAATTCTACTTTTACCCGATAGGACGACCGTTTTCTCAGGTAGTTCGTAATTCTGGCCTTGACGGATCCCTGCACCAGTGCTTTAACGTTGCCATCGGGAAGTTTCAGCATTCGTAAAACACGGCTAACGGTTCCGATGGTATAAATGTCGTCGGTGCCGGGATTCTCAATGGCGGGATCCTTCTGGGTGGCCAACATCAAAAACCCATCTTTAGCCACGCCTTCTTCTACCGCTCTGATTGATTTTTCACGCCCAACAAACAGCGGCAGGACCATATCGCTAAAAATCACTATATCTCGAACCGGCAATAATGGGAGGGAAGTTGGAATTTCAACGCTGGCGTCATCTTCTTCAATGAGGCTGATCAGATCATCTTTATCGCTACGTGCCATTTTATCTCCTGAGGGTCACCCGTTGGCTCAAGATTCAGCATCTTTGACCGAAATACCAATCAAGGCAACCCGCCCACCGGTCCATTCAGGTGGGTCGCTCTATAATAAGACATAATTTTTCTTTGACAATATCGATCTTATTTTTTTATGAAATATATCAGAATAAAAGGGATAGAGAAACGATCATGCTGAATTATTTTAATGAAATATGGGTCTTTGTGCTCGGTTTGTGTATCGGCAGCTTCTTAAATGTATGCATATATCGACTCCCGGAATCAAAATCAATTGTCCATCCCCGTTCGATGTGCCCAAATTGCGGCACCCTTATTCGTTTTTACGACAATATACCCATCTTAAGTTATGTATGGCTCAGGGGGAAATGCCGCCACTGCCATACACGCATTTCACTTCGTTATCCCGTGATTGAATTGCTGAGCGGCTTGTTTGCAGCCGGCGTATTTTTTAAATACGGCATCTCGCTCGAAGCGGCCGTCTATTATATCTTTATGGCCACCCTGCTGGTCGTAACGTTTATTGATATTGACCATCAGATTATTCCCGATGTGATCACCCTGCCCGGAATACCCATCTTTTTCGCGGCCAGCTTTGCACTGCCGCAAGTGACCTATATTGAATCCATCCTGGGCATATTAATCGGCGGCGGCAGCCTCTTTCTGGTAGCCTGGGTGTATCATCTGCTTACCAAAAAAGAGGGCATGGGTGGAGGAGACATAAAACTATTAGGCATGATGGGTGCAGTCATCGGTTGGAAAGGCGTTCTATTCACCATATTTGTGGCATCCGCCGTCGGCACGGTTTCAGGTATGCTCATTATGCTGAAAACCCGCAAATCCATGAAACTGGCCGTTCCATTCGGTCCTTTCCTGGCCATCGGCGGCATCACTTACATCCTTTTCGGCCCCCCGTTAATCACATGGTACTTTAATTTGCTAAAACCATAAATATTTCTCGAGGATGCCCAGCTTGCATCCCGCGTGCATTTTACAAAACACGGCCCTATTTAAGGTTTCAGGTTTCGGGTGTCAGGTGTCAGATAACAAATGACAGAAAAAAGAAACACACAGCCCCTGTTCTTCTGTCATCTGCTATCTGTTATCTGTGCTCTGTCCTCTGTATCTTCCTGACACCTGAACACTGACACCTGAAACCCTAGTAATCACGACTTTTGTGATATTTTTGAAAATACAAAAGGATTACGATGTGGCTGCGGCCTCACCCAATTTGATCCCGATATCCAGAGCCTTCCGATTCATATTCAGAAAGTCGGCTGGAATTCTTTTTTCTAATATCTTCATGATGGATTTGGGGTGGACCAATTTCGTTAAGTGGATAACCGCGCCGAGCATGCAAATATTAAACACAATGGGCTTGCCAATTTCTTCCATGATGGTTTCATACATGGCAAGTTCTTTTTGCTGGGCGTCAACTTTTTTTTCAGCTTTAACATGCCGGGTGTCGGTAATCAGCAGGCCGCCGGGCCGGATGGCCGGATAAAATTTATTATATGCATCCTGGGTCAGGCAGACTAACACATTGGGCTGAATCACTTTCGGATAGTGGATGACGGTGTCTGATATGATGATATCCGAACGTGTCGCCCCGCCTCTGGCCTCAGGACCGTAGAACTGAGATTGAACGGCATTCAGGTTTTCACAGAGCACCGCTGCTTCCGCCAGAATAATGGCCGCGGTAATAACCCCCTGCCCGCCCGAACCCGAAAACACCATCCTGCATTTCTCCATATTTATTGCCCTTTCATTGCCTTTTGAACCACTTTTTCATATTCGCTGCAATATTCCGGCTCCTCTTTTTGGACAAAAATACCGCGTTCAATCAAGTCAGAATTTTCCTGTTTGGCCTTTGATCCAATCGAAGTGGTGTTTTCTTTGAAATACCGGATCATATCCACGGCATCTCCCGCTTTGTTTTTCCGGCCAAAATAGGTCGGACACTGTGATAAAATTTCTACCACTGAAAAACCTTCATGCAGAATCGCTTGCCGAATGATGTCGGTCATCTGTTGGACGTGATAGGACGTCGTTCGGGCAACAAAGGTGGCGCCGGCCGCTTTTGACAGCGCCACAACGTCAAAGCTGGGATCGATGGTCAGATAGGGAGCGGTCGTTGCGCTTATATTTTCGCCCGAAAGCGGTGAAAACTGCCCTCCGGTCATACCGTAGATCCGATTGTTCATGACAATTGCGGTAATATCAATGTTTCTGCGGGCCGCATGGATAAAATGATTTCCGCCGATGGCAAGGGCATCGCCATCGCCCATAGGCACGATGAGGTTGAGTTCCGGGCGCGCCATCTTGACACCGCTGGCAAAAGCCAGGGCGCGGCCATGAATCGTATGCAAGGTGTGAAAATCAACATAGCCGGTAATCCTGGACGAGCACCCGATGCCCGATACCATCACAATCTCATTTTTGCTCATGCCCAGTTTTTCAATGGCCCGGAGAAGACCGTTCAACACCATGCCATGACCACACCCGGGGCACCACAAATGGGGAAAAAACCGCTCTCGCAAATAATCCTTTACGGCCATGCGCTAAACCCCCTTTCCCTGGATCAACCGCAGAATATTGGTGATATCCTTTGGTGTAATAAAGACGCCGTCTATTCGATTGGCCAGAAACACCTTCCCGGGTTCATCCACCGCCAGCTTGACCGACTGGAGCATCTGACCCATGTTCAGCTCCACAACAATGACCGACTTTACCTCGGCACATTTTTCACGGATGATATCTTCCGGGAAAGGCCATAGGGTTTGCAGTTCCAGCAGCCCCAGGCGTTCACCGTGCTGCCTTAGATTTTCCACCGTATGCAGAGCGGAACGCGCTGCAGATCCGTAAGACAGCAACAAATGTTTGGCATCTTCCGTGTAGTATTCCTTAAAATGAGATAGCTGATGGGATCGGTTTTCGATTTTATCGACCAGGTGGCGCAATAAATCATGGACAACGCCGGGCTCACTGGATGGAAATCCCCACATGTCATGGACCAATCCGGTAACATTGAAGCGGTGGACACCGCCGAAATCCGACATGGGCAATCGACCGTCTTCCCGTGGCAAATAGGGGTGATAGTCAACGCCTTCCTTAACGGATGTTTTCAAACGCTCGACCAGTTCGATTTCACCGGATTTCGGAATCACGAGCCGCTCCCGCATATGGGCAACAACCTCATCAAGCAGCAGGATAACCGGTGTTCGGTAAATTTCGGCCAGGTTAAATGCTTCCACGGTCATTGCAAACACATCCTGGTGGTTTGAAGCCGTCAACGCGATGATGGCGTGGTCGCCGTGGGTTCCCCAACGGGCCTGATTGATATCGCCCTGGCTGCCGTGGGTGGGAAGCCCGGTGGACGGTCCGCCCCGTTGGACATCGACAATGACACATGGAATTTCGGCCATAATCGCATAGCCTAAAGCTTCCTGCATCAAGGAAAAACCCGGTCCGCTGGTCGCTGTCATCACCTTGCAACCGGTGAGTGAAGCGCCAATGATGGCACACAGCGATGCAATTTCATCTTCCATCTGCATAAACTTCCCACCCATTTGCGGCAGTCGATAGGCGAGATATTCGGTAATTTCGGACGATGGTGTAATCGGATAGCCGGCATAAAAATTAAGCCCGGCATAGAGAGCCGCTTCAGCACAGGCCTCGTTGCCTTGGACAAATTTTATGTTTTCACTCATTGGCAATGCCTATTCTTGGGTTTCAATCTCTATTGCAAAATCCGGGCAGCGAAACTCACAAAGCCTGCAACAGAT
>JASFIU010000218.1:0-7529 GCA_050122495.1 Desulfobacterales bacterium
AAGGGCTTTTATATTATTTAGATGATCATTCTTTGCGACTTAGCGGCTTCGCGTGAGCTATAAATTTAAAATCGATCGATTCCACTTTTCAACTTTAGTCACTTTAGCTCACTTCCTTATATGAACCTCTGATTTCGAGTAGAAACCAAAAAACCAAACAAGTCGATGCTAATCGTTTTTAAGCGATCCCTGCCCCGTTGCTTCCAGAGCGCTGCGCCATAGCCGGCCTTTCGGATCCATATGTTTGCGCTGCCCGGCGACCGTCTTCATCGGAACATGCACGAAATAGTTGCTCCAGTGTCCGATTAACAGGTTTGTCTTGCCGGCCATGCCGGCATGGACGGCATTGCGGCCCAGGAAATTGCAAAATACACGATCGTTTGCATTTGCGGGCAAACTTCTGATCATATAGCTTGGATCGATATATTTTATGGATATATCGATGCTGTTCGCATCGAAATAAGATTTGATGGCCGCTTTAAGGTAAATACCAATGTCTTTAAGCTTAATGTTGCCGGAGGCATCGCGTTCGGTTTGTGCATCTTCAAAAAATTTTTGACCGGCGCCTTCCGCCACTACAATGACCGCATGCCCCCGGGCCGCCAGGCGGGCTTCCAACGCCGCCAGCAAACCATTGGGTCTGTCCAGATCGAAATCAACCTCAGGGATTAACACGAAGTTCACATCCTGCTGGGCCAGAGCGGCTGTCGCCGCGATGAACCCGGAATGGCGCCCCATCAACTTTAAAAGGCCGATACCGTTGGGATAACCTTGCGCTTCATTATGCGCGCTCATGATCGCACGGGTGGCGACATCTACCGCCGTATCGAAACCAAATGAACGCGATACCATGTAAATGTCATTGTCGATTGTTTTGGGGACCCCGACCACGCTGATTTTGAGGTTTCGTTCCAGGATCGCGTCGGCAATCCGGGTGGCGGCCATGAGGGTTCCGTCCCCTCCGATCATAAAGAGGATACCCACATTCATTCGTTCCAAACAATCGACAATTTCTTCAATATCCTGCGGCCCCCGGGAGGATCCCAGAACGGATCCACCTCTTTCATGGATATTGGCGACATATTCCGGGGTTAGATCGATGACATCATGACCGAATTTTGGAATAAATCCCTCTAGGCCATATCGGATGCCATATATATTGCGGACCCCGTAACCCCAGTGGAGTTCCAAAACGATCGAACGGATAATGTCGTTTAATCCGGGGCATAATCCCCCGCAGGTCACCAGGGCGCAGCGCAGTTTGCTGGGGTCATAAAAAATATGGCTTCTGGGCCCGGCCAGTTGAAAACAGGATGGAGCCTGTCCTTCTTTGACCTGCTGGACCAGGCTATGCTCTCTGACATCAATTAAGACGCGTTCCTCATCTGATACAAAGTTGATACGGTTAGCCCCTTTGGCTCCGTTTTGAACCGGTGAAGGTATTTTGGTTTTACCCAGCGTTGGTATTTCTGTAATGACAGATGTAAAGTCCATAATTTCCTCAAATTAATGTTTCAATTTTACCGTCTTGCCTTCTACAAGTAAACTAAAGACTCTGGGTCAAGTCCCGGGTTCAAAGGTTCAACGTTCAAAGGTTAATAGGTTAAATAACATCAGAACAGGAAAAAAGCATAACACTGAAACTGTTTAACCCTTAACCTCTGAACCCTGAACCAATAACTGACACTTGAAAACGGACACCTGCTTGTCCGGCACAGCCTTTAGTGCAAAAAAGAAAAATAATAATCTTTACTTAATCGTCAATCTTATCACAATGGGTATAATTTTTTTTTAAATTTCTATTGACAAGCCATCCAGGCCCCATTATATTCCGGAAACTTTTTTTGTGGACAGCTTTAACTGGCATACATATTGCTTTCGTTTAATCGAATATTTTTTAGTTTTTTTTATAACTTAGCGCTGGAAGGGGGTGATTCCAATGGTTTGCGCAACAATTAAAAAAGGCACGGAGTGTACTTTTATGACTGCAAAAGGTTGCTCCTATAATGGCGGAATTTGCCATCAGGTCGTCGAACAATGCAATGGCTGTAATCGCGGCACCGAACTTACGTCCGGATGGTACTGCACCGCTTGTCCGGAACCTTCCCTGAAATGGAAAAACGGAAATTGCAACCTGGCTACCCATATGGCCGTTGAATCCACCAAAGCCAAAGCAAAGATTAATCCGTTGAAAGCATCCAAGCGGAAGAGCAGATAAGCAGATTTATTTTGCTTAAAAAGACCCCGTCCCTGCCAAGGGCGGGGTTTTTTTATGGGTTTGAAACCACCTGGAGTATTGGAGTACTGGAGTGTTGGAGAATTGGATTTTCTGCATCACTCCAGTACTCCAACACTCCATAACTCCATAGTTGTCCGAATCTTGCCCAGCGTTAATAAAAAAAAATTATAAACGGTCCCCGATAATTTGGGCTCATCAAATTTATTTCGCGAATTTATCAATGCTGACCATCTGGATGCAGATGGCAACCAGTTCCATGGCCGCCCGAATATCTTCCAGTGGCGGAAAAGTCGGTGCGATCCGTATATTTCGATCCAAGGGATCCTTTTTGTAAGGATAAGTTGAACCGGCCGGAGTCAGCTTGACACCGGCATCGGCAGCCATTTTCACTACTGCTGAGGCACAACCGTGAAGGGTATCAATGCTAATAAAATAGCCCCCCTGCGGTTTGCTCCAGGCGGCGATGTTTTTGTCCGCCAATTCAGTATCCAAAATGCTCAGGGCGGCTTCAAATTTTGGCTTTATTATCGCGGCGTGCTTTTTCATATGGGTTTCGATCCCGTCCATATTTTTAAAAAAAAGCACATGACGCAGTTGATTCAATTTGTCCGGGCCGATGGTTTGAAAGGCCATCTGGTTTTTAATCCATTCCATATTCGCCTGACTTCCCGCCATGATTGCCAGACCGGCGCCGGCGAAGGAGATCTTTGATGTGGATCCGAACATAAGGGCGCGATCAGGGTGGCCGGCCTGCTTGCAGGCTGCCAGGATGTTTTTTAAAGTGGGTGGGTTGTCCACCAGATGATGAACGGCGTAAGCATTATCCCAGAAAATTCGAAAATCATCTGCTTTGGCCTTCATATTGGCCAGGCGCTCGACGGTGTCATCGGAATAAATTATACCTCCCGGATTGCTGTGTTTCGGTACGCACCAGATGCCCTTGATCAGTTCATCGCCGGCAACCTGCTTTTCAATTTGATCCATATCAGGGCCGTCATCTGACATCTCTACCGGAATCATATCGATACCGAGGTATTCGCAAATAAAAAAATGACGGTCGTAACCGGGACTCGGACACAGAAACTTAACTTTTGGAAGCTGGCCCCAGGGGGCGGCGGCGCTCATCATTCCTTTTACGATGGCACGCAAGATCGTGTCATGCATCATATTGAGGCTTGAATTCCCGCCAAGGATCAGTTCCGGCGGTTCAACTTCCATATATTCGGCAAATAAGGCTTTTGCCGCCGGAATTCCATCGAGTCCGCCATAGTTGCGGCAGTCGAGCCCCTCTTTTGTCCGGTAGGCTTTACCGGTATCACCTTCAAGCATACCCAGGGCCAAATCCAACTGCTCGGGGCAGGGCTTGCCGCGGGTCATGTCCAGTGTGATCCGGCGTTTCTTAAATTCATCGTAGCGTTCCGATAACTGCGCTTTTATTGTGTGGCGTTCCGCTTCACTCAGTTGTCTAAAATCCGTCATTTCCTTCATTCCTTTTGTTGATATTCAATATGCTCAAATTGAGATTTAGCATCCGCCTCTATATCATCGGCCACCTGCTTCATCAACCTTGAATCGTTGTTAAATCTTAAACAACACAAGAGCCACTGGCTTCTGGCTCCTGGGCTCTGGCCTCAAATAGGTTTCAGGTGTCAGTGTTCAGGTGTCAGCGTTTTGACCCTAAGACCTGACACCTGACACCCGAAACCTGAAACCTATCGTGTGTCGGAAATTACTTGCTGGCGCGGTACTAATATTTAACTTCCATTAAGATTAACCCCTGTGCCGGTGCCGTCGCACTGGCCTGAGAGCGATCTTTACCATCCAGGATACGCTTAAAATCCTGCGGCGATCGTTTCTCGAGACCCACATCCACCAAGGTTCCAACAATGTTGCGGACCATGTAACGCAAAAATCCATCGGCTTCAATATGTAAAATCAACAACCCGCCCTCACGGGCGCTGAGGCCGGCTGAATAGACCCGACGGATCGAACTCTGTCTGGGGCTGCCGCTGCCCTCAAACGCTTTGAAGTTATGACGGCCGATGATGTGTGCAATGGCCGCTTGCATGGCCTCCCGGTTTAAGGCTTTGCGAACAAACCACAGGTACTGGCGGCCAATTGCAGCCGGTTGTGGTCGATTTAAAATTTTGTAATGATAAATTTTGCTCTTGGCATCATAACGGGCGTGAAAGGAGGCGTCCACCTGTTCGCAACTCATAATTGTAACGTCCTGCGCCAATAAACTATTGAGCCCGTTCAGCAGCGCTTCCGGTTTGAGCGGGGTGTCACATTTAAAATTGGCCACTTGGCCTTCGGCATGTACACCGGCATCGGTGCGTCCCGAACCGATAACCGTCACGCTTTTTTGCGTCATTGTTTTTAAGGCTTTTTCAATTTCGCCCTGGATGCTGAGGTCGTTTTTCTGACGCTGCCAGCCGTGATATCGGCTGCCGTCGTATTCGATTATCAGTTTGAAGTTTTTGGTCATGGGGGTTTTATCGGGACCTGAATTTTATCCGCCTTATATCAACAGCGCGATTGATAATGAGATAATCGATAATAGGGTTGAAAGTGCGATCGTTGATGATGCCAGCTGGGTATCACTGCTCAACTGGGAAGATAAAATGTATAATGCCGTTGAGGTTGGCAACGTAAAATAGATCATGCCAACTTTAAAAGACATCCCGGTTGCCTCGAAAGCGATTAAAAAAAGATATCCGGTCAACGGTAGAATTACCAGCTTGAAAACGCTGGCAACGATGGACAATTTAAAATGATTTTTCAAACCGCCCAGCGTTAGCGTACCTCCGATGGATAAAAGGGCTAAAGGCAGGGTTACGAATGAAGCCAGGCTAAAGGTGTTTTCGATAAATACCGGAAACCCGCCGATCAGTTTCCAATATCCGATGCCGGCAAAGCAGGCGATGATCAATGGGTTGGAAATCAGCGCTTTGGCGGTTAACACCATCCGCTGGGGGAGTGTTACTTTTTTTTCAGAATACCAGGATAAAATGCTGACGGCTAGAACATTGATGATGGGGATAATTATGCCGATCAAGATGCTGAACTGCCGGGCGCCATCTTCTCCCAACGTGTTGAGCATAACCGCCATTCCGATATAGGTATTAAAGCGATAGCAGCTCTGTGAAAAGGAGCCGGCCTGAAATGCGGGTACTTTAAAGAGTTTGATGTATAGCGTGCTTAATACATAAACGCTAACCACAGCACAGATGGCAGCTTTGTAAAGGCCGGGATCTCCGATAAGGTCCGATGGAGCCGCACCGATTTTCCAAAAAAGTAATACCGGGAAAAAGATGTAGTAGATAATCTTATCAGCTGTTTTTAAAAAAGCATCATGCGTATAACCGAAGCGTTTCAGCAAGTGGCCAAATAGAAGCAGGGCAAATATCGGAAAAAGATTATTGATAACCATCTTTGCTAAAACCTCTCATTGGGAAAATTGTCGCGATCGGTTTCAAGAGCGTCGCCCAATGGATTTTAGAAATGTTTTACCCTAAACTGCGGCGCGCATACCTTACAGCGCAGATACACATAGCGAAAAGAAATCAGGCTGTCAATCGAAGCTATCTCAGAAATGCGATTAACACCCGATGGTATAGTTTTAGACTTATAAAAAATGCTAACAACAACAAGTGACTAGAGTTAAAAGTGATCTAAATTGCCTAAAGTTAAGGAATTCTATCTATTTTAATATTATTGCTCACGCAAAGCCGCTAAGCCGCAAAGAATGCTAATCTAAATAATTAAAAAACCTTGGCGTCTTTGCTCCTTTGCGTGAGGCCAAACTCTTCAGCTCATTTTAGTCATTTTAGGCACTTCTAATTTTTGAGCACCTTTAGAACATTTGTTGTCTGTCTTCGAAGATGAATTGATAACTTTGCGATAGCTTCTATATAGACAGACCCCCAATTTTTATATATGATCGACCCCCAGCTGGTGACCGTTGTTCAAATTGAAAACCATTTATGATTAGTGAGGACGTTATGTGCCAGGGCTTTAAATTTGCGGGAGTTGCTTCAGGGTTAAAAAAGAATGGTCAAAAGGACCTCGGGTTGATTTATTCGGAAACGCCTGCGGAAGTCGCCGGCGTATTTACACGCAATGAGGTTAAGGCCGCACCGGTAATCCTGGATATGCAGCGTATCGTTTCGGGCACCTGTCAGGCGGTTATCGCCAACAGCGGGAATGCCAATTGCTGTACGGGAGAAAAAGGGATGCAGGATGCCGTTATGATGGCGCGATGGACTGCTCAAGAACTTAATTTGCCGGAAGAACAGGTATTGGCGGCTTCCACCGGTGTTATCGGAGAACCCCTTGCGGTGGAAAAGATTCAAAAAGCACTTCCGGATCTTGTCGATGGCCTTAAGCCGGATGGACTACCCGATTTCTCCGAAGCCATCATGACCACCGATACGGTGCCCAAAGTTGTCAGCAAAAAAGGAAATCTGGACGGAAAAGCGTATACGGTGACCGGCGTCGCCAAGGGGGCCGGAATGATCCGCCCGGATATGGCCACGCTACTCTGCTTTGTGATGACCGATGCGGCCTGTCCGTCAGATATACTCCAGGGGCTGCTATCGAAGTCCATCGAACACACGTTAAACCGCATCACGGTAGACGGCGATACCAGTACCAATGATACCGCTCTTTTGATCGCCAATGGCCTATCCGGGGCCGTGATAAAGAGCGAGGCTCAAAGCCGGCAATTTCAACCCATTCTTGACGAGGTATTGATGTCACTGGGCAAACAGCTTATCAGGGATGCCGAGGGCGCGACTAAACTGGTCGAGATTGCGGTCAAAGGTGCTCCATCTGATGCCGATGCGCATCGAATTGCCGATACGATCGCGCATTCTAATTTATTGAAAACCGCGTTATTCGGCGAAGATGCCAACTGGGGAAGAATTCTTGCGGCCGCCGGCAGAGCCGGAGTGCCGCTTGAACCGGGTGCAATCGATGTATATTTTGCAGATGTGTTGATGGTCAAAAATGGTATAGGGTGTGGAAAAAGTGCAGAGGCCGAAGCCACTCAAATTCTCAAACAGCCTGAGTATACCCTGACCGTTGACTTAAAGGCCGGGGAGGGGAAGGCTTCGGTGTTTACCTGTGATTTTTCCATCGATTATGTCAAGATTAATGCCGACTACCGCTCCTAAAAATTGTTTTAAAACCTTCATCTTTTGCCCGAATACTGCGTTGCGGCCCGATTCAGAATGCTCACGTACTTCGTGTACGCTCCGCTTCTGAATCGAGCCGCGCCTTGTCTTCG
>JASFIU010000219.1:0-7440 GCA_050122495.1 Desulfobacterales bacterium
ATCAACAACGGCTGGAGATGATGCAGGACAATCTAAAAATTGAACTGGCGCGGTTAAAATCGCCCCAGCGCATTGCCAAAATCGCCAAACAGCAGCTGGGTCTAGTTTTGCCGACAAACAAGCAACTCATTCTGGTGCCCTAAGCCGGACAAGAAGAAACTAAAAAATGAATTCATCACGAAAGCACGAAAGAATAAAAACACGAAAAAAAATAAAATATTTCGTGCTTTCTAGTTTTCGTGTTTTCGTGATTATAAAAAGTCTTACCATGAAAAGCTTAATAATAGTTATTACGGAAATAAATTTCTTCTGAAATGAAAGAAAAATACATCAAATTGCGAGTTTTTTTTGTCGGATTTATCTTCATCGCTCTGTTTGCGGTGATTGGTGCAAAAGCCGTCCATCTGCAGGTGTATCGCAGTCCGTGGCTGGCCCAAAAAGCTTCAAGCGAGTATGAAAAGTCCTTTACTTCAAACGGCAAAAGGGGAACGGTCTATGACCGCAATCTCAGGGAAATGGCCGTCACCATCGATGTCACTTCTATTGCCGCCCGACCGGCTAAAATACAAAACCTGCAGACCACTTCCAGAGCTCTGGCAAAGATTTTAAAAACGAATCGTCACAAAATCAAAAAGAAGCTCAAGTCCAAAAGCCCGTTTGTCTGGGTCAAGCGGCAGGCGAGCCCCAAGGAAGCTGCAGCGGTAAAGGCGTTGGGTCTAAAAGGTATCGAGTTTGCAACGGAGCGCAACCGCTTCTACCCCAATAAAACGCTGGCATCACAAGCAATCGGATTTACCGGCCTTGACGGTTACGGTCTGGAGGGAATCGAATTTTCCTATGACCGTTATCTGCGGGGATCGGATAGCAACTTGACGGTTTTCAAGGATGCGCTGGGCAAGGTTTTCAACGAGGAGCACAAAAAGGGCGGGCACAGCGGCGGTTACAACATCGTTCTGACCATTGACCGCGCCCTGCAGTATATCACCGAAAATGCATTGAAAGAAACCATCGAGACGTATTCGGCCCGATCGGGGATGGTAATTGTAATGGAGCCCCAGACCGGAGCTATTTTGGCCCTGGCGCACGCGCCCTTTTTCAACCCGAATGCCTATAGCGAATTCAACAAAGAGCTGTGGCGCAACCGCGCCATCACAGACCCCTTTGAACCGGGCTCTACCCTGAAAATATTCAGCGCTGCAGCTGCGATCGAATCCGGCAATATCAAAGCAAGCAGTATCTTTTATTGCGAAAACGGCGCCTATAGAATGGGGCGCAATGTCGTCCATGACATTAAAAAACACGGCTGGCTATCACTGCAGCAAATCATTAAATATTCGAGCAATATCGGAGCGGTCAAGGTCAGTGAAAAAATCGGGGCCAAAAAACTGTACCAAACGTTTCAGAAATTTGGCTTCGGCGCAAAGACCGGGATCGATTCTCCCGGAGAAACCGCCGGCAGCATGGCCCATTACAAGAGGTGGACGTCTGTAGATACCGGCGCCATCGCCTTTGGCTATGGCATTTCGGTATCCGCCATTCAACTCATCACGGCGGCCTCGGCCATAGCCAATGACGGGGTTCTGATGAAGCCCTATTTTGTCAAGGCCATCACGGATCAAAGCGGTCAGACGCTAAAACAATTTCAACCCTGGACCGTCAGGCGCGTTATCTCCCAAAAGACCGCCCGCACGGTTCGCAATATCATGAAAACGGTCATCACTGAAGGCGGCACCGGAACCAATGCCGCCCTGGACGGCTATACCGTTGGCGGCAAAACCGGAACCGCCCGCAAGCTCGGTGAAGACGGGACCTATTCGGATTCCAGGCATATCGCTTCATTTGTTGGGTTTACCCCGGCCGAAAATCCGAAATTGGCGATACTGGTCGTCATTGACGAGCCCCAGGGAAAATACTACGGCGGAACCGTAGCAGCGCCGGTGTTTCGCCGAATCGCCCGCGAGGCCTTGAATTATCTCAATATCGCGCCTCAGAGCGGAACAAAACGATTTGCGACCTCCCGCAGGATCGAGGTTAGAGGGTGAAACTTTCGGATCTAGTTAAAGCTCTAAAACCACTTTGTGTTGATCACAAAGGCGCTCTGAAAAACACAGATCCGGAAATTGAATCGGTTCATTACCGGGCCCAGGAAGTTGCGCCCGGGGGGTTATTTGTAGCCATAGCGGGTCATGCCGCTGATGGTCACGATTTTATCGAGACGGCCATAAAAAAAGGGGCCGTCGCGGTCGTATCACAAAAAGAATTCAACAGTGAAATTCCGAACATCCAGGTCGCCAATACCCGGCAGGCGCTGGCCGATACTGCCGCCTGGTTTTACGGCCGGCCATCGGAGCGGCTGACGGTAATCGGTATTACCGGCACCAACGGCAAGACCACCACAGCTTATCTGGTGGAAAGTATCCTGGAGCAGGCCGGATATAACGTTGGCGTTATCGGAACCATCAATTACCGCTATGCGGGTAAGCTCTTTGACAACCCGATAACCACGCCCGAATCGCTCGATTTACAGCGAATTTTAGCCGATATGCTGCGGGCCGGTGTCAGCCATGTCGTTATGGAAGCATCGTCGCATGCGATTGACCTTTATCGGATCAGAAGCTGCTGGTTTGACGTGGCCGTGTTTATCAACCTGAGCCAGGATCATCTCGATTTTCACGGAAACATGGAATCCTATTGGGCCAGCAAAAAAAGACTGTTTAGCGACTATCTCCTTGCGGGGCCCAAAAAAGACCGGGCCGTTGCCGTCATTAATTGCAACAGTTCAGAGGGCAAGGAACTGGCGGGCAGCCTCCAGGTTCCGACGATAAAAATCGGGGCCGGGCCGGGTGATACGGTACGAGCCGACAGTATAAACTGTGACCTGAACGGTATCGCGGGAGAAATTGCAACACCCGGCGGAAAATTTAATTTGGAATCCCGGCTTGTGGGCGCACACAATCTGGAAAATATTCTGTGTGCGGCCGGTGTTGGCTTGGCGCTCAATCTATCTGCCGACGATCTTAAATCGGGCCTAAATGCCGTTACCACCATCCCGGGTCGTCTGGAGCGCATTGAAAACGATAACGGCCGGTTTGTGTATGTGGATTATGCCCATACACCCGATGCACTCGAAAATGTCATTGGCGCCCTGCGGGCCGTCACCGCCGACAGAATCATCTGTGTATTTGGCTGCGGCGGAGACCGGGACAGTGAAAAGCGCCCGCTAATGGGAGAAATTGCAGCACGCTTGTGTGATCTGGCGGTAATCACCTCGGATAATCCGCGCACCGAGGAACCCATGGCGATTATCAATCAGATTCTTGAAGGTACCCGGAAGATAAACAGCGTGCGTTATTCGCAGGCCGATCTGCAGGGCGGATTTAACGAAAAGGGATACACGGTCGAGGCCGACCGGCAGCGCGCCATCCGGCTGGGAATCAGCGTTTCCCGGAGCGGTGATACGGTGCTTATTGCCGGAAAGGGCCATGAGACCTATCAGATTCTCGGCAGAACCACCATTGATTTTGATGACAGAGAAGAAGCCAGGAAAGCGCTTCGCGCTGTCCGTGGTTAGTTGTCAGTAGTCAGTAGTCAATGACCGTGGATAGCCAAAAATAAAATACCAAAAGGCCCACGGCGCAGGGCACAAGGCGCAAGGAAAAGACGCTTTCAGCCCTGAGCCTTGAGCCTGATGCCTTGAGCCTAATGATTTATGGACAACGGACATCCCTTACCATGGACATTATCTGAAATCCTGAAAGCCACCGGGGGCGAGCTGCTGAGTGGCGGGGAAGAGCACCGATTTAATGCCGTATCGATTGACTCGCGCAGCATAACCCCAAATGATTTGTTTGTGGCCATTGTCGGTGATGTCCATGACGGCCATAGGTTTATCAGCGATGTCGTTGAACAGGGTACCGCCGGTTTGCTGGTCGAAACTGAAAAAGCAAAGGATTTGCCCATATCCGCATGGCAAACCCGGGATATTGTCTGCGTGGCCGTTAGCGATACGACCCGGGCGCTGGGTGACCTGGCCGCCTTTCATCGTGCCAGCACGGATGTGGGCTTAATCGCGATTACCGGCTCAAACGGCAAAACCACCACCCGTCAAATGACGGCTGCGGTGGTTGCCAGAAAGTTTAATACGCTTTCAACCATCGGGAACTATAACAATCAGATCGGCGTTCCCTTGACGCTGCTCAGGCTTGCGCCCGTTCACAGATGGGCCGTGGTGGAACTGGGCACCAACGCCCCCGGTGAAATTGCAAGATTGGCGCAAATCTGTTCACCGGATATCGGCGTGATTACCAATATCGGCCCGGCGCATCTTGAAGGTCTGGGGTCGCTGGACGGTGTCATGCGCGAAAAGGGAGAGCTGATCGCGCATCTCAAAGCAAAGGGCAAAGCGGTGTTGAACGCCGATGACCGCAGGGTATCCAAAATTGCAGACCAGACCGACCGGTCTAAAAAAGATGTACTTTTTTACGGCCTATCGGAAAACGCCGCTATTCGGGCCAGCGCCGTAAACGAAAAAGCATCCGGGATTTCCTTTAGCCTGGATTTACCGCCGGAAAGTTTGACCGTGGATCTAAAAGCAGCCGGCCAATTTATGGTCAGCAATGCCCTGGCCGCAGCAGCGGTCGGTCATCTGCTGGAGCTGCCGCCGGCGGAGATTAAAGCGGGCCTGGAAACGTTTGAACCGGCCTGGGGCCGAATGAATATTGTGCAGACCGACAGCGGCATTCACGTCATCGATGACACGTACAATGCCAATCCGGACTCCATGAAGGCGGCCATTACAACGCTGAAGTCTTTACGCGCCAACAATCGAAGCGTGCTGGTAGCCGGCGATATGCTGGAACTGGGCACGAAGGCCGAATCGCTGCACCGGCAGGTCGGCGCCTGGGCGGCCACGGCAAACATCAACAAACTCTGGGTTACCGGCGAATATGCCGATGCGGTCGCGGCCGGCGCAAAGGATGCCGGTATGCAAAGCGAAGATATCATTATCGGATCGCAGGAAACGATACTCGATAGCCTGAAGGCGACTCTGAAACCCGGTGATTGGGTTCTCGTTAAAGGCTCCCGCGGTTCCCGGATGGACAGAGTTGTCACGGGTATTAAAGAATGGGCAGGAGTCAAACCTTCGGTTTGAGGTTATTGGTTATTGGTTACTTGTTATTAGAGACATTTTTGCGGCTGGCCTGCGACGAGCTCAGCCGAGTCGAAGCCGCTGCCACTAATAACTATTAACTAATAACGAATAACAGTTTATGGCTGCCGCTGCCTGCCCGCCATCGCTGTTGACTGTCCCGCTCTCAAGCATACGCAGATTGCGGCGGACGGGCGAGGCGGGCGGGTAAGCGCTCCTAAAATAAAGTGACTAAAGTGAACTAAAGTTGGAAGTGCCTAAAGGTGATGTATTCTGCCTATTTTAAAATGCAAGCATTCCTTAATTTTAGCTCACTTTAGCGTTCTTTAAAAAAAGGGCAACGCACAGGTTTTTTACTAATAACAAATAACGAATAACCAATAACCAGACAATGCTCTACCACCTACTATATCCGCTTCATACGACGCTGTCGGTCTTTAATGTATTTCGGTACATTACGTTCCGGACCATTTATGCCAGCCTGACGGCATTTTTTATCTGCTTCCTGTTGGGGCCATGGATCATTCGCAAACTCAGCGGATTGCAGGTGGGGCAGTACATTCGTGACGATGGCCCCCAGAGCCATCTGTCAAAGGCCGGCACACCGACCATGGGCGGTCTGCTGATTGTATTTTCGATTGTGGCATCGGTGCTGTTATGGAGCGACCTGACCAACCATTTTACATGGATCGTGCTCTTTGTGATCATCGGTTACGGTTTGGTCGGGTTTATCGATGACTATTTGATGCAAGTCAAAAAGCGCAGCAAAGGTTTGAATGTACGCAATAAGCTCATGCTGCAATTCGGTCTGGCCCTGATTACCGGTTATCTTGTTTACGTCAGTCCTGATTTTTCTACCCAGGTTACGATCCCGTTTTTTAAAAAGCTCTCTCCGGATCTGGGCTGGGGATACATTTTATTTGCGGCGTTTGTGATTGTGGGTGCTTCCAATGCCGTCAACCTGACAGACGGATTGGACGGACTTGCCATCGGTCCCGTCATTATTGCCGCCAGCACCTATATGATATTCGCCTATGTTGCCGGCCATATCAAAATTGCGGATTACTTGCAGATTAATTACGTGGTCGGAAGCGGTGAAGTTGCCATACTTTGCGGGACATTGGCCGGCGCCGGAATGGGCTTTTTATGGTTCAATGCTTACCCGGCACAGATTTTTATGGGAGATGTAGGCTCTCTTTCGCTGGGCGCGGGGCTCGGCACCATTGCCGTGATCACCAAGCAGGAAATCCTGCTGGTTCTGGTCGGCGGGCTATTTGTGGTCGAAGCCCTGTCCGTTATTTTCCAGGTCGGTTTTTTCAAAATGACCAGCGGCCGCCGGATTTTCAGGATGGCGCCGCTGCATCATCATTTCGAGCTGAAAGGCTGGCCGGAGCCAAAAGTAATCGTCAGATTCTGGATAATTGCCATCGCCCTGGCACTGCTGGCGATGAGTACGTTAAAACTGAGGTAGCAATGGAGTGGTGGAGTGATGGAGTACTGGAGTATTGCAAAAATGAAAATACATTACTCCAACACTCCAGTACTCCAATACTCCTATAGGTGATAAGCACGGTATTTGTTAAACAGATTGAATCATTTGGACGAGCTTGATGGATCTTGCAGGTAAAAACATTCTCGTTGTCGGTCTTGGCCGCACCGGTGTTGCCACCGCCGAATTTTTGCAAAAAAACGGTGCCCGGGTTCTGGTCACCGATAGCGCCGGTGAAAAAGAACTGGGGGATGCGGTCGACATCCTGCGGCAATGGGGTGTGGCTATGGAGTTGGGGTCGCACCGGACTGCTTCATTTCAAAATGCAGATCTCATCGTGATCAGCCCCGGTGTTTCGCATACGATTGCGCCCCTCGTGCAGGCCCGTGACCGCGGGATCCCGGTTATCGGAGAAATCGAGCTGGCCTCACGATTCATCAAGGAACCGATTATTGCGGTTACGGGAACCAACGGCAAAACCACGACCACCGAACTCTTAGGACGCATGCTGAAAAATTCGGGCTTCCAGGTATTTGTGGGCGGCAATATCGGTAATCCGTTGATCGGATATGTCGCTAAAGGCGAAGCGGCGCAGATCGTGGTAGCGGAAATCAGCAGCTTTCAGTTGGACACCACCGCTACCTTCCGGCCCCGCGTGTGTGTTCTGCTGAACATCACGGCCGATCATCTGGATCGATACCCGAATTTTGAAGCCTATGCGGATTCAAAAATCCGAATTTTCAAAAACCAGAGCGCCCAGGATGTTGCGGTTCTCAACGGCGCGGATCCGCTTGTTCGTGCG
>JASFIU010000220.1:0-7412 GCA_050122495.1 Desulfobacterales bacterium
GGATAATTTTCAGCTGGCCCTGGTGTACGGCGAACTGCCCGAAAAGTTTAAGCGCATCATATTAAAACCTTACGTATCTCCGCAGCATAACCAGCTTCGCTACTCCATCCGGGTAAAGGACTCCGAAAAATCTTTGAGACGCGACGCCTTCCTGAAAAAGCTTCGGCATGACCTGGTTAACAACCTGGGTATAAAAGAAGACAACCTCCATTTGGCCGGCTTGCTGGTGCTGTATAACAACATGCTGCAGAGTTTGTTTAAGTCCCAGATTCTTACGCTGGGAGTTGTCGTGCTGGCGCTGTTGGGTATGTTTTTTATCCTGTTTCGATCGTTAAAATTAGCGTTGATCGCCATAGCACCGAATCTGCTTGCGATTTCAGTTGTGCTCGGGGTAATGGGGTGGCTCAATATACCCCTGGATATGATGACCATTACCATTGCCGCCATCAGTATCGGCATAGCGGTCGATAACACGATCCATTATATTTACCGTTTTAGGTACGAGTTCCATTATGAACATGATTATATAAAGACCGTTCATCAATGCCACGGCAGCATCGGCCGTGCTTTGTACTACACATCACTGACCATTATCAGCGGTTTTTTGATCCTGACCCTGTCCAATTTTATTCCCAGCATTTATTTCGGCCTGCTGACGGCGCTGGCGATGTTTATTGCCCTGATTGCCGCCCTGACCCTACTGCCGCAACTGATTATCCTTTTTAAACCCTTCGGGCCAGAAATTGCCGTGAAATCGTAAAAATGATTTTATTCACCGCTCAAATCCTATTTAACCGGGTGAATCTCAGCGGTGAATAAATAAATTAGATAAGGATAAATTATGCCATATTTAATGGAAGACGACCCGGAGGTTGCACGGATTATCCGGGATGAGGAATCCAGAGTTGAACACACGCTGGACCTGATAGCCGCAGAAAATCATGCACCGGCCTCGATATTGGAAGCTCAGGGCTCGATTTTTAACCTTAAAGCCGCCGAAGGACTGCCGGGGAACCGCTTCCATGCCGGCTGCCGGCATGCCGATGAACTGGAAAGCCTTGCCGTGTCTCGGGCCAAGCGTCTTTTTGATGCCGATCATGCCAATGTCCAACCGCACAGCGGTGTATCGGCCAACCTGGCGGTCTATTTTTCCGTGCTTGATATGGGCGATCGGATCCTATCCATGAAATTATCCCACGGCGGGCATCTGTCCCATGGCGATCCCGCCTCGATTACCAGCAAATGCTTTGAGTTTCAGCATTACGGACTCAATCTTAAAACCGAACGAATTGACTATGATGAAGTCAAAAAGCTTGCGGAAAAATTCAAGCCGCACATGATCATAGCCGGTGCCAGTTCCTACCCCCGATTGATCGATTATATAAAACTGGCTGAAATCGCCCGATCGGTTTCTGCTTTTCTGCTGGTGGACATGGCCCACATTGCCGGGCTGGTTGCCGCCAAAGCCATTCCCAGCCCGGTGCCACATGCTGATTTTGTCACATTTACCACTTACAAAACCTTACGCGGCGGTCGGGGCGGCGTTATTTTGTGCAAAAAGGAACATAGCGGCAAGATCGACAAAGCCATATTCCCCGGCGGGCAGGGGACACCTTCACTCAATTTTGTAGCTGCAAAAGCGGTCTGCTTCTATCTGGCCACCACAGAGGATTTTGCCGATCTTCAAACGAAAACGCTGAAAAATGCGCGTTGTCTGGCAAGCGAGTTTGAAAATAAGGGATACCGGATCGTTTCCGGCGGGACCGAAAATCATCTGGTGCTCATCGATTTACGATCCAAAGGTTTGACAGGTGCACTTGCTGAAGCAACGCTGGAAGCTGCAGCTGTTATCGTTAACCGCAACGTCATCCCCGGTGATCCGGAAAGAGCGGATATAAGCAGCGGCATTCGAATCGGCAGCCCGGCGATTACGTCCAGGGGCATGGGGGAAATCGAAGTGCGGCAGATTGTTCAAATGATGGACACGGCCATGTTAAATAGTGAAAATTCGCAAATCCTGGCGCAGGTGGCCCATGCAGTTCAGGATCTATGCAAAAAATTTCCAGTTCCTAAACAATTTAACATTTGATTTATTGGATGCGTTATTTTAGTCTCTCATTCTTCCAACCAATTTAACGAATTCAAAAAATAAGACGAATCAAACCGTTATCTGGAGGCTTTCATGGACAATAGCACTCTCAAAGAAGCTTTTTCCGATCTTTCAACACCATTGATCGCCGATGCCTGTATGCGGCTAGATGTTTTTATTCGGGTTGCACCCCTTGGCATCAAACCGCTGGTTCCGGGATGGAAAATAGCCGGGCGCGTATTGCCGGTTAGACACTCCGGAAGTGTCGACATTTTTTTGGAAGCGATGGCAAGTGCTGCCCCGGGCGATATTCTTATTATCGATAATGCCGCCCGCAGGCATGAAGGCTGTATTGGGGATCTGACCGTCCTGGAGGCTCAGGCAAAAGGTCTCGGCGGGATTGCGGTCTGGGGTTTTCACAGGGATACGCCCCAGCTAATCCAGATCGGTTTCCCTGTTTTCAGTTATGGTTCATATCCGGCAGGGCCGAATCGCGCTTATCCGCGGGGATCAGATGCCCTTACGACAGCCAGGTTTGGCGATTTTAAATTAACATCCGATGATGCGGTTTTTGGAGATGACGATGGAGTTGTATTTACCCTATTGCAAGATCTTGAAGATATTATTTCTCTAGCCCGCACCATTGCGGAAACCGAACAGCGCCAGGCCGAAAATCTTCAAGCCGGGAAACTGCTTTCCGACCAATTTAAATTCGATGAATATCTGAAAGAACGCAGCAAAAATCCGGCCTATACGTTCCGTGAACATCTGAAGAAAATCGGCGCCGCAATAGAAGTCTAGCCGGTGGACTTTATTTTTTTGTCAATTGATAAAATGGATTAACAATTCTATCGGAGTATCCGCTGTGTAAATTCGAAACTCGAATATCGAAATCCGAAACAAATCCGAATATTGAATGACCGAATTTCAAAACGTTTAGAACATTTGAATTTAGGGTTTTTAATTTGTTTCGAATTTCGGATTTCGTGCTTCGGATTCTATGTGCCATCCTAATAACCTGCAGGAAAAATAAATAAATCACCAGATTTAAAAAGGATCTGAAATATGCCTAAATATATTGACCTCAGCCATACCATCGAGGAGGGTATGCAGACCTACACCGGTCTGCCGGGGCCTGTCATCAGCGATCATATGAGCCGGGAAGATTCTGAATCCCACTATTCGGATGGTACGACCTTTCAGATCGGCAAAATCGAAATGATTGCCAATACCGGCACCTATATCGACGCTCCCTTTCACCGCTATGAAGGGGGTCAGGATTTATCAGAGCTGAAAATAGCGTCGATCGCCAATCTGGAGGGCGTCGTTTTTCGGGCAGCTCAAGGCGTGCGTTCAATTGATAAAGAAATTTTTGAGAGCGCTACGGTCGCGGGCAAAGCAGTCCTAGTCCATACCGGTTGGGACCGGCATTGGCGAACGGATGCGTATTTTGAAAACCACCCCTTTTTAACCCGGAATGCAGCTGAACACCTGAAATCCTCGGGTGCAGCCCTGGTGGGGATCGACTCGCTGAATATCGACGACACAACGGATGGGACGCGGCCGGCGCATTCGATTTTACTGAAGGCCGAGATCCCTATTGTTGAACACATGTGTCACCTGGAGGCATTGCCCGCTCAAGGATTTAGGTTCTTTGCGATCCCGGCCCCGGTCAAGGGGATGGGATCGTTCCCGGTGCGCGCATTTGCATTGATTGACTAAATTGGCCACAGACCCACAAGAACTTTTTTTAACCGCGAGACACACGCAGACTCACGCAGACTTTTAATCGCGCGACCCGCGCGATTAAAAGGTATGTCATCCCACTGGCGCGGGATAAAATACTTTCTTATACAGCTACATAGATCTTTTAAAACGGAATTATTGATTTTTAAAGTTTGAATCACTTAAGTTAAGTATTATTACTCGCGCAGCGATTGACGTTTTTTTTGCCGCGCGGGTCGCGCGGCAAAAAGGTCTGCGCCCGTCTGCGTGGGTCTGCGGTTAATGAAAAAATCATGTAAGTCTGTGGCTAATAAAATAACATCTTTATGTAAGCATGAACAAGTCATCAGTATTTGAAGAAACCTACAATAACTACCTGGCTCAGATTGCCGGGCTGGATTTTAAGAAAATCGCTGCTCAGCTCGGTGCCGAAATGGCCGGTGATGAAATCGTAATTCCTGTTTTCGAGACACCCCACCGGATATCTGCTGCCGGTATCAGTGATCCTTCCGGTAAGCGACCCAATTTTTCAGTATGCGTGATTCTTTTTAAATATCTTTTACTTTGCCCGGAGGATGATCCGGTTGGAAATGACTGGGTCAGCTTTAAGGATTTTAAGGATTCGGCGCCTTTTTCCGGTGCCTTCGTCAATTACACCGAAGCCCCGCTGGCCAAATATTTTTCAGGCCGTCTGAAAGATCTGGAAGCCGCCTGCCGTGACATCCATGGCCATCCGCCGGCCACAACCTTCTCCTATGACCTGTGCATGCAGTTTAATGCCCTGCCGAAAATTCCGGTCCTGCTGCTTTTCAACGATGGCGATGATGAGTTTCCAGCCCAGTGCATGCTGCTTTTTGAATGTCGCGCTGAAAATTATTTGGACATGGAGTGTCTTGCGATGGTGGGGATGCTGCTGTTTGAATATCTAAAGTCGTCGGTTGAAAAGCTAGCTTAGCCGGTGCATCCGTTTTCATACCACCACATCTAAAAGACCTCCCTTTATTTTATTTAGCAATATCGTCAAAATGCTTGGATCATCAATTAATCCCACCCCGGGGATATTTAATCATACCACGCAGGCATAATTTGACGTATTTTCTTTCTGCCTCTCGATATTCCCTATCTGAATAATGTTCAAAATTTTCGGATATTCTGAACTGTTCCCGGCATTTTTGTACCAGCAATTTGATACCATTTTTTGTATTCTGCCTGTTGGCCATCTTAGACTCCATTTACAAAATGAGGGAACCTTTTCCAACGCTATGCACTTTAAGGAAGGTTTCCCAATCACTCAAGCTGTTAGAACCGTCATTGTCAGTGTCTAAAGCTTTAAATCCCCATCTTGGCTTCTCGGAATGCAAAGCTGAATATTCCTCAAATGAAAACACGCCGTCAATGTTTGTGTCCTTGCCAAATATATCACCACTAAACACCATGCAGCCATGATTTCCTGCATGAGCTTTGATTACCGCACCTAAAAAAATTGCGATTGCAAGAAATTGCGCTAAAGTCGGACCAATTAATTGAGGTTCCATTTTATCTCTTCTCTAAGAATCAGGGATTTCATATGCGCAAAAGTGTCTATATTTTGTCTCAGTTTTTTAAAAATTTAAGCATTGAGCGACGGCTGTCAATAGAAAAAGCGACGATTGAAGCCAACACGTTAGTTTGAACCATTAGAGTTCATTTACGGTCTGCTAACCGCATCTTAAAGGATCTTTCATCATGATCGGCAAACATATTTTCAAATAACGGAAGACTTTGACCTGGATGGCATACAAAAATTGGCGAAAACATTAAAAGTATATTGAATATCCTGGCTTTTAAATTATGCATCGAAATCCTTAATTGTACTGTATTTTAGATCCTGGCTATACTGATAAACATTCAAAAGGCCAACATTTTTTACATTAATCTGACCGAGTTGCCATATCTTTCATCCCGCAACAAATCGGTAAGACTTTTTTAAGTTTGCGCATTATTGTTAGTTTTGTGTTAAATTTAATTTTTTGGTTGACATTGTCTAATATTTGTCTATCTTATTTCCAAAAAATAGTTTAAACGAACATGAGATTGATTTATGTCATCACAAACGACAAGCAGAGTATTATAACAGTTACTGCCAAAGATAACTTTTATGGATCTCATGATTGACATAGTCTCATTCCAAATGACGTTATAGCTTGGTAGTCTTCTACCGCTTTGAGTTCTGTTAACATTTTACGCTCAGATGTGATCATTTTAAAACTGATTTAAATTACAACTGCCCAACATCATCAATTAAGGAGGAATCCCATGAAAAGATATATTTTCTTAGCTATCGCAATATCGTTTTTAGCAGTTTCTGCTTATGCAGGAGGTCATGCAGATTATCAGTGTGACTATAAATACTATAGAGGAATAAAAAAGGTAAATTCACTATACACAATGTCAGATGAAGTCAAAAACAAATGGATCTCAAAACTCACAGAGGTTCATCAGCTCTGCATGGATGGCAAGGATGAGGAAGCAAGCCAAATATTGACAGAGTTAAATAAAGATAAAGATTGGGATACGGTCTTCTCATCTTATGATTCTAATTAAAGACCGTATAATAGCTTTAATTTAAGCTAATTTCTGATGATACTGACTTTCTGTGACTGATGTGTTTTTTGCTTAAATCGTAAAATGGCTGTCGTGACTGGTGAGAGATTTAACCCTTGATAGCGGTGTGTAGCCATTGCCAATTCGAAATTGGATTGTAATCAGTGTATGTTTTAATGAACGGCGCCATTGCACCGCGACCCAAAATATTGTGCCCGGTCTTTCCGAAAAAGTAGTTTACAATATTGACCCCGGAAAGTATCGGGCATTTTTTTGCAGAGGGCTGATGAGTACCTTATAGTAAGTGTGCGATATCTTTATCGGCTTACTGCAATTGCCTCTGAGAGGGCGCGGGGGTGAGATTCCTCCGCGTCACTCACCCTAATCTGTATCCCATCGAAACAATATCAGATTGTGATATCATTTTAATATCTCTGACGAAAAATTTCAGCACTTAAGCTGCCTTCCAAGATAGTATGTTTGTCATGCCAAATACCTTCTTTGGCTAAAGTTTAGATAGCGGCTATGCTGCATAAAACTTTGGATAGCCGATTTTTTTCAGATTCGCGCAAATTTTATAAAATTTGGCGAATTGCAGATAGCCCAATATAATACACAACATCATGTAATTTTTACCAATCTTTCATAATTGGATCCCATTAAAAGATCTCTGTTTGTAAAAAAGACGAGTCCATCTCCAAAAATAGTATCTTTTTTTCACGGTTTCTAGCCAGCGTACAGGTAATCCCTTCATTTCTCTATACCCGGTATTTCAAGTGCATGGCATAGACCTTTCGCTTATCTTCATCCAAATAGTTATTTAATTAAAAAATCTTGACAATTTGTTTTCCATATTTAGATAAGCTTTAGGACACTTCAAATTAAGCAAATAAAATCATAAAGGAGGGGCTATGAAAAAGCTCATTTTTATTTTTTTAACCGGACTACTGCCTTTTTTATTCTTCCTTTCAAACGCAGATGCCCATTGTGAGATTCCGTGTGGTATATATGATGA
>JASFIU010000221.1:0-7409 GCA_050122495.1 Desulfobacterales bacterium
GTTGGCCCCCTCCTGGGTTGAATATCCGATCCGGTGTTCAAATTCTTCCTTTAGCTGCCGCATCAGACGAATTGCTTCTAGATTTTTTTTGACGCTCAGCCCTTTGTTGAGATTTCGCAATATGGTGTCATCAAATGATTCAAAACCGATTGAACTCAAAAGCACGTAAATTTCAAGCTCTCCTGCTTTGCGCAGCGCCTCCCTTAAATGTTGAACTCCGGAGATGAACCAATCCGCCCTTAAGGTAAGATTGATCTGGGTGAGATTTAAGCCCTGCGCATGAACTTCTTGCAACAAATCAGAAAGTACAGGTAAGGGATTTTCATTAATGAGTTCAAAAGGAATCTTTCGGCCATCCTGATCCTGCGGCAGACATCGGATTTGACTGATTACGGTCTCCATATTCAGTTTGCCGTAAAATCCTTTGTCCACGGCCACATCGCAGAAGCTGCAACCCCTCAATGGGACTTTGATTGTTTCGGCCTGCCGACCGCTTATGGAAGCAGGATAGTCTATATTGATTGTTCTCGTGCGGGCTGCATAGGGGCAGCCGATGTGCTGAAGCACCTGACCCGTGGTGATATTTAAGGGTGTGATCCCGTTCTTTCCCAATGTATATATATTATCCCAGCACACCTTTCGAATATATTTCTCATTCCAACGTGCCGGGGAATTTTGTCTGACCGTGCCATCCGGGTCGGCAACCAGAAGACCAGGAATTTGTGAGCGATCAGTACCATCAAGGTTGTTTAACAGTGGAATCACCTGCTCCGCGGGACCGTGCAGTCCGAAGTTGAAGTTTGCAGATAGTCCCTTGAACCGATGCGGGTGATGTTGCCAGTCCGGCTCTCCTACAAAATCAGCATTTGCCTGCGAACCGGCAAGTATAGTGATGGCGCCTTCCTGCCTCAATTCCCGGGCCAGGGAAAAAAGATCCGGGCGACCGCTCAGAGCGGAAAACCCGATAATCGGCCTTTCTTGTCCAAAATAATCTGATAGGGCTTTTAGGATAGACGCTTTATCATTTTCTCTGGTGACGGCGATTACGATGCAATCACAAGGCGTGTTGTCCTGGATTACGGTGGCCGCCATTTGCGGGCCAAGCAGCCCGTATGTCTCATCCTTAAAATAGCTGGCGATAATCGCCATTTTTTTCCCGGCGCGAGTCTTCATATTTCAAAATATGATTTGCATCTGTCCTATAAAACAAATGGAGGCTCCCGTTGTGGACAGGAACCTCCATAAACTGATCAGTTATAATCAAAACTAGAAGTGGTTTCAAAACCACTTCTAATAACAAATAACCAATAACCGATAACGAATCGACGCGGTCTACAGCTGAGCCTCCAGAGCAGAAGCCGATTTACCCGCAGCCGATACGCGTTCGGCCGCACTTCGGGTCTTTTGCAGACACACCTCATCAGCATCGACAAAATCGACGGCCTTTTCTTCACAGAATCTGACACACTGAGGATCGCCATCACAAAGGTCGCATTTGAAAACCTGTTTATCGATGGTATTAAAACTCATTGCGCCGAAAGGGCAAACACCAACGCAAGAACGGCAGCCGATGCAGACATCGTAGTCAACATAAACCCGGCTCATCTCGTCATCGCGAGAGATCGCCCTTACCGGGCAGACATTCAGACAGGGCGCATCCTGACATTGCTGGCAAGACATGGGAACATAAATACCTTCCGACTCCCATTTCATCACTCTAATCCGGCTTCTGGCAGGATTGGATTTCCCGTCATGTGAGACTGAGCACACAAGTTCACACAACCTGCATCCGGTGCACTTCT
Organism: Desulfobacterales bacterium; assembly: GCA_050122495.1. GTDB lineage: Bacteria > Desulfobacterota > Desulfobacteria > Desulfobacterales > JAHEIW01 > JAHEIW01. The sequence continues at coordinate 1,803 of JASFIU010000221.1, forward strand.
GGTGATCTATATGTAACACTTTAGCCATTTATTTCCTCCTCTCTAATTGATCGAAAACGCTCAATTAGATGTTAATGGTTAATTGTTATTTGTTATTTGTTATTAGAAAATGGACTTGTTCCTTTAAACGAATAACGGATAACAAACCTACAGCAAATGGGACGGTTCATTTTCCAAGCCGAGGCTTTGCAAAGTCTCCGGTGTTGGGATTCCGTCACTATCCAGACCTTTGTGCTCGTATAATTCATCTACCATCTTTATAAATTTTTTCTTGTCGATTTTTCTACCGACAACATCGATAGCACCCCTTCTGCAGGGCTCATCGAAATAACGATGATTCAACATATCGCCTTTCTTGAGATCGTCTCTGGTCAGTCCTTCTCTTAAGTTAAAGAGTCTTTCCATCATGTTCGCCCGTCTGGCCACTTCCCAGATTTCCTCGGGCGTCATTTCCAGACCGGTGTTATAATAAAGTACTTTTGACCAATCCTCGAAATTAGGCAGCGTCGCTCCCAGAAAGGTCGTATGATATTTGCAGATACCGAGACTGTCGACTCCCATATAACAGTTTTCGTGCCAGAAGACCTGCCAGGGTTTGCCGACGTAAGCCGTATGTTCAGAGCTCAGCTTGCCATCATAGGGAACCGGGTTACCGTAAATCTTCTTTAAGACATCTTGCGGCAGATGGTATAAATCAATAGCCGGTCGGCTCCTCAAGTGGTCAGAACCTCTCGATGCCGTAGCGACATTGAGTGCCAGACCGGGTGTCGCCCGCTCATCCGAATGCAGATTGCTCATCCCTTTGACCTGGATAAGATAATTAAAGGATTTTTTGCCGATTTTTTCCGATGCCGGAATACCGCCGTCTGCCAGCGCATCTCCCAGGAAGCCTTTGCGGTAACAGATGCGTTCGATCATTTCGATGACCGCGTCATCGTTGCCCCATCTCAGATCCAGCCCGTCGGTCTGTTTGCTGGTGATAATCCCCAGTTCATAAAGCTCCATGGCCCAGGAAATGAGGCTACCGGTTTCAAGATTATCCATCCCGTACTGATTAACCAGATGATTGCCGGCCAGAACCGTCACCGCTCGCGGTGTGTCGGTCTCCCCGCCAAAAGCACCCTGTGAGGTGTATTCCGGTCCTTCATCATATTTTCCGGCAAAGGGGCCTTCCGGGATTTTATATTGGGCCCGACAGTGGACCTGGCATCCGTAACAGCCCGTCATATGGTGGGGGCCCATGGTCTCTGTAGCAATTTCATCGATCCGCTCCGGTTCTATATCATCCGCATATTCGCACTGGTTATATTGAAAATTCCGGGTTCGGACACCGCCCCAGGAATTGGTCGCACCCCAGATAAAAGGTGTTCCCAGGCTTCCCTGGGTCTGATTGACTTTGGCGCTGACGATTTGATCAATAAAGCGTTTATTGTATTCCAGGGCTTCAACCGGCCGGGCGATATCAACGTCCATAGTTCCGCGAACCGCTACGGCCTTAAGATTTTTGGAACCCATGACGCATCCCATTCCCGTACGACCACCGGAATTTTTTATTCCCGTCATCACATTCGCAAATCGGACCAGGTTTTCACCGGCAGGCCCGCACACACAACTTTTAACTTCCTGATCTCCCAGGTCTTCCCTGATGGCCCACTGTGCATCGGTTACGGTTTGGCCCCAGATACCCCCGGCGTCTCGTATCTCGATTTCACCGTTGTTGATATAAATATAAACCGGGTTTTCGGCCTTACCTTTAATGACGAGGTGATGAAAGCCTGCCCAGGCCAGCTCCGGTGCGAAAAAACCTCCCATATTGGCGCTGCCGAGCAATCCGGTCAGGGGTGATTTCGCCATGACATGCGTCCTTGCCGTGGCCGAAGCACATGTGGCTGCCAAGATACCTCCGCTGATCAAAAGGGCGTTATCCGGGCCCATGGGATCACAATCCTTTGGGGTATGGTTATACAGCAGATATGCATCCAATCCCCGACCGCCCAGAAACTTTTTTCTGACATCAAGCGGAATGGGTTTTGTCTGGGTCTCACCCGTGGTGAGATCAATATATGCAATTTTTCTATTTAACGGCATATTACTTTACCCCTTTCTCTTTTAATTTTTCCTCTGCCAATTTTCGGTTTACATCCCAAACCGGTCCGCGGATGCGCGGCAGGTTGGGATTCACCCAGTGGACCCGGTATTCCATTCCACATGTCGCGCATTTGGCCGTTTTTTTGCCCCTCTCCGGCTCAATTCTTTCCATACAGCTTGGATTGTGACATCTAAACTTACCATAGGTCCTGGTCTTCCGCAGACTTTCGGCCGTTGACAGGTCTTTGCTTTCGGTCGCCATGGTAATCTCCTTTTCGGCTTGCGTTAAGACAGTCCATAATGTTCATCATTATGAACATTTAAGTTTAATAAATCTGATACCATAACGGATCTTTAATATCAAGTGAAAATATTGTTTTTTATTTTTTCAGATAACATTCAGGAATTGAAGCTTTAATAATAGATTCCCCCAAAATTACACGAACGGCGCCAATATCGAATGCCACGATCTTTCGTTCATCAAGATGAACAAATGTATTGACAAACCTTGCCGCCAAATTGTATCCTAATCCAGAGTGAGTAAAGGGCCTCGCCCTATTGCAATGGTGGAATGATGGAATATTGGAATGTTGGGTAAATGAGTATTGCGAAACTTCAATATGGCATATTTGACAAAATTCATGCTGACGACCATCTTCGAAATGAGATAATTTCTTTTAATAACCCACTATTCCATCGTTCCACTGTTCCATTATTCCATGTATGAGGTAATATTTCGTACCTCTGACGATAACCCACTTTCAGTTATAGAGAACAAATTTATGAAAAAGTACGGAGCACCCTCGGTAAAAAAAGCATTTGCCATCCTCAGCGTGATTTCTTCATCCCGCGAAGGCATGGGCGTAAGCGAACTGGCAAAGAACCTCAAAATGGCCAAAAGCACGGTCCACGGTATGACATCGGCCCTGGAAGAGCTGGGCGCCGTTATGCGGGACCCGGTGACCAAAAAATATAAGCTCGGTTTCACGCTGCTCGAAATCGGCCGCTCGGCATATTCTCAGATTGATTTAAGTTCCTCAGCAAGGCCGGTCATGGAAGAACTTATGGAAAAGACCCAAACATCGGTTTTTCTGGGCATCCTGAATTGGGACCATGTGACCGTACTGGATATTGTTGAATCCAATCAGGATCTGAAGATTACGGCCCCGGTCGGAACAACAATGCCTCTGTTTGCCGGTGCAGTCGGCAAGGTTTTTCTGGCATCCATGGAAGAAGAACAAGCTCGAAAAATTGTCAATTCCAAAGGGCTGCCACGCTTTACAGATAATTCGATTGTCGATACGGCGTCGTATTTTAAAGAGCTAAAAGAGGTCAGGGACAAAGGATTCGCCGTTGATGACGAGGAATATATTTTGGGTGTCAGGGCGGTGGCATCCCCGCTGATGGGTTTGGGGCAATTAAGGTCCGCCATCTGGCTCGTTGGGTTCAAAGCAAGTATCGATGACAAAATGATGCACATGCTCACCGCTGAAACCCAAAAGGCAGCCAAGACCATCAGCCGACGGATCCAGGAACAACTCCTCAACAAGCACCAAACACCCTAGATACTGGCAACTGGTCAGCGAGTTCAGTCAATTCGCTAATTGGTCAGGTTTTGGTTAAATAGTTAATTCGTTGAATCGTTAATTAGTCAGACGAATTGACCATTCAACCAATCAACCAGTTAACTATTCTTTATCCGTTGCCGTTGTGAAAGACCAGAGATTTGACCGTAACCGGAAACACCTGGCCGGACACCAACGGTTCGCCGATATCGATCCAATCACCCTCTTTCAAATTTAGCTCATCGAGTGATAGCAAATTTGTTGTCAAATTGGTTTCACGACGAATTACACTTCCGACGCTGCATGCAATATCCGTATCGAAGATCAAAATGATCGGGATTTTATTATCGATTGAATTGGTAAGGGCACCTTCAATAGATCTGGCAAACAATTCCAACTGGGGATAAGAAGCCCTGACCGGGTCGCTGAAATATAATGCGATCGTGTCTTCACCTTCTTCGAGGTCAAATCTTTGAAAGGATCCATTTATTTGCGATATAATGTGCTCAACACTTATTTTGGATCGGTCGACATCCACCCGAAGCACGGGCACATTTCTTATCGGAAACGCAATCTTGTCATCCATAAAGCCGGAAGAACCGGAAATTGATAGTGAATAGGCGCCGGCGCCAATCACAGTTGCCCTGATTTTATTGGTTGGCTCTACGACCGCAGCGGGCAATTGGGGTGTCAACAGATTAATTTGATCAGCCAGAATTCGCCCGATATCATCATAATTGTCCACACCGCCATACATCAGCTCAGCGACACCCCCCGAAAATGAATATTCATCAATGCGATCTGGAAACGTCAGATCATCGGTCAGCATGAGCTCCTGGGCTAAAGTCGACTTTGCCGGGCCCCGAATGACCTCGAACAATGTTTCCGCCAATGCGTGGGCGATTCGCGCGATATCTTCTTTGGAGATTTGATCCCCAATCCTATAATTGAGCCCCAGGTGTTGCATCACCTTTGCGGCGGGTTCGTCAATCCGCCAGATTTTTCCCTTAGAATCGACGCCCAGTACGCGCCCCCCGACAGATATGCAACTTGTCGATAGGATCTCGCCATTTCTAGATGCGGCGATATTAGAGGTTCCGCCGCCAATATCACAGGATAATATCGTTTTGCTGTCACGCATGGATCGCACCGCTGCGCCTGAACCCATAGCTGCAATTAAGCTTTCAAAATTGGGTCCGGCTGTGGCCGCCACAAATTTACCGGCATCATTAGATAGGGCTTCGGCTATTTGCTTTGCGTTTTGTTTGCGAGCGGACTCACCGGTGATGATAACCGCACCGGTTTCTATATCCTCAGGATCAATCCCGGCCCGCTGATATTCTTCTTTAAAAAAGTCGGTTAACCGATCGATATCAATGGTATTATCATCCAACAGGGGCGTATTGATAATTTGGCCTTCATAGATGACGTTTCTTTCCTCAATGTTGAAACGCTTGGTAGCCGAGTGTTCGTCTTTTACCAGTAGCAGCTTGGAAAAAACGAGATGGCTGGTCGAGCTTCCGACATCGACGCCAACGGAGAGTATTTCAATTCTGTTTATTTCCATAATCAAAGGTTCAAGGATTCCGTGTTACGAGTTGCGAGTTACGGGTTCAAGGTATCAGGCGTCGGGCGTCAGGCATCGGGCATCAGACAGGATTTATGCTCGGCCCACAGCCATTTGCCAGATTTTGCCAGATAACGATCCTGCTTCGCTAAAGCTTCGCTGCGCCTGGCAGAGGGCCGCCCTACTCTGCAGTTTTAATCGGATCTGTGACTTCTGACTTCTGTCCTCTGATCCCTGTCAGCTGTTTTCGGACCCATCACCGAGCCCGGTTCGCACCCGTTTGCGCAGGCCGGCTGCTCCACCCGGCTGCCAATTTTTGGGAGCGCGAATTTCTTCGTAATGGTGTAGTTTGTCCATCCGCTTGAGCCTGGCAACGATCTGAGTCCA
>JASFIU010000222.1:0-7389 GCA_050122495.1 Desulfobacterales bacterium
TATTAATAGGAAAAAAACTGCACCGCAGAGTAACCAAAGCGCTAAAGGTGCATTTACAACGGTATCAGCAAAGCCTTGAATCGCCACATATGAAATACTGTCAATCCAGTTATAATATTTTTCATCTAGGAGATCGACAATGCTGATATTATGATAAACAAATTTGTCGGTCGCGCCCATTTCAAGAACGGCTTGTAATCCTTGATAACCAAAAAGAGCAAAAGCGCCAACCAATAAAATAATTCCAATTATGGCAAATATAGACATCCCCGCTCCTCTCTTTTATAATTTTTGCATATCACCTTTTCACTATGGTGTAAATGGGGTTGTCGTCTGATCGGCAATTAGGGTGCCACAGGGAAAAAAGGAAGCTGCCGGCGGCGTACGAGATGCTTTTTCAGATTTTGCCATTACGATTAATGATATGATTTCTGAAGGTGATAAGGTGGCTTGGGGTTGAATCTTTATCGGCACTTGCAAGGGCGAGTTGATGGACATCGCTCCAACCGACAAAAGAATCGAATTTGACGGGATCTAAATTTACGGATTCAAAGACGGCAAACTGATAAAACGTTCGGGTAAAAGGGATTTGTTTAAACGGATGAGCCAACTCGGTGCCGGCTCTCGGTCAAAATGATCCGTTGGATACATACGCCCAAAAAAAAAGTATAAACGTCAATATCATTATTAAAACTTTAATCATTCGCTTGCGGATCTCGTTCAGATTTGCCGGGCAGGGACAACCAGAGAAAGAAAGCGATTCCCAATACCGTTAGGAGTGTAAATATTATTTTATCCACAGCATCGTTCCTAATTTTTAATTGATTGACTGTTTCGGGGGCGACTCCTCACCTCTTAGGAGTCGCCCCGTTACAGTGAGTGTGCCGCACCATCGTGAAGCTGCACTCAATAAAGTTTATCGGTAACTTATAAATTAACTTAAATCTTTTAATTTATTTCTTTCCGGCACTTACATTATCCAATGGGGCCGGCGATCTGAGCTGGTGGCGGGAAATTTCAGCGGTGGCTGCATCTTCCATCAGGTTATAGATCGGAACACAACCGTTGCCCAGGAGCCACGCCGCCATGGACACTTAGACGCCTTTTTGAGATGGATTCTACTGTATAAATACAAATCGGTTCCCCTGTAAATATTTCGGTGACGATATAAGGTGTTGATATATGCGGCTATATCCGATAGTAGATTGTTTTTCAGGTTAACCTTTATTATCCTGCCGAGGAGGTTTGATGATGAATTCTAACGCAAAAGTCGCAATCGTGACAGGTGCAGGATCGGGAATCGGCAAACATTCGGCCCTTGCTTTTCTACAAGAAGGTTATGCTGTCACCCTGGCCGGGCGTCGTAAATCAGCTTTAGAAAAGACCGCAGCTGACTCCGGTGCGTCCGGTTCAAGAGCGCTGGTTGTCGCCACGGATGTGGGCGATCCCGACGCGGTTCACAACCTGTTTACGCAGACCAAAGAAAACTTTGGACGCGTTGACGTCCTGTTTAACAATGCGGGAATCTTCGGACCGTCGGTCCTCTTTGAAGATATATCTTACAACGAGTGGCAAGCCGTCGTAACCACCAACCTGACCGGCTCATTTCTATGTGCCCGTGAAGCGTTCAGGATCATGAAGGGCCAGGATCCCAGCGGGGGGCGCATCATCAATAACGGCTCCATATCGGCACATGCCCCACGACCCAATTCAGCACCCTACACCGCCACCAAACATGCCATCACCGGTCTGACCAAGTCGATGTCCCTTGATGGTCGCAAGTACGATATCGCCTGCTGCCAGATAGACATCGGCAATGCCGCAACCGATCTGGTGAGCAACGTTCTGGAACAGGGTGAAGGTGCCGCCCAAGCAAATGGTTCTTTCCTCAGGGAGCCGACCATGGATCTGGAGCATGTGGCACGCGCTATTGTCCATATGGCAAGCCTGCCTTTGGATGTAAACATGCAATTTATGACCCTTATGGCCACCAAAATGCCCTTTGTTGGCCGTGGGTGATCTCTAAAGACGCATTCACTATTTTCACCTGGTAAATCTACAGTATATCTATTCGCAAACTTTATGTTCGGCCAGTTTCTCGAGCGCGAGAACCATGGCCGAGTGGTCCAATTCGGCATCCCCCTGGGCGGCGACACTGTTAAAAAGTTCCTGTGCAGAGGCGGTATTGGGGAGCGCTATCTGGAGTTTGCGTGCATTGGACAGTGCCAGGTTCAAATCTTTCTGGTGAAGTGTAATCCGGAAGCCGGGATCAAATGTTCGCTTGATCATCCGCTCGCCATGGATCTCGAGGATTTTGGAAGACGCGAATCCCCCCATCAGCGCCTGACGGACCTTGACCGGGTCTGCACCGGCTTTGGACGCAAACAGCAGGGCCTCACCGACCGCCTCGATGGTCAGCGCCACGATGATCTGATTGGCGACCTTACAGGTCTGACCGTCGCCGTTAGCGCCCACCAGGGTGATATTCTGGCCCATCAATTCGAACAGGGGCTTGACCTTGTCGAAGGTCTCCTGATCGCCCCCGACCATGATGGTCAGCGTCCCCGCCTTGGCGCCCACCTCGCCGCCCGATACAGGTGCATCCAGATAGCGGCAGCCCTTGGCGTTGATTTTCTCGGCGAATTCCTTGGTTTCGACCGGAGATATCGAACTCATGTCGACAACGATTTTGCCGCTGCTTAAACCATCCGCCACACCGTTTTCTCCAAATAAAACGATTCCCACATCCGGGGTGTCGGGAACCATGATAATGATGACATCTCCCTTTTCTGCGGCTTCTTTGGCAGAAGACACCTGGGTGGCGCCCTTTTCCAGAATTTCGGGCCGAATCGGTTGATGGTCGTTTGCAAAGATCTGATGGCCGCCATCCAGCAGACGCCCCGCCATGGGGGCTCCCATGATTCCAAGACCGATAAATCCTATCTTCATAACGATCCTCCTCTTCTATTGCGTGTAAAGTTCAAACCAGCAAAGTTCCTTTTTTGTCGAATTCTCATAAAATTGGAAATGATCAATTATCCATGGCACACGACCGTCTTTTTGAGACGGAGATGGCCGGCGTTCTCATGCGACACGGTCCTTGGGTTCGAGGCCGGCGAAGATGGCATCCAGATTGTCGAGCGCCCGGAATCCCATGGCGTCCCGGGTTTCCCGGGTGGCGCTGCCGATGTGCGGCATCAAAAACACGTTAAGCAACTGCCGGTACTCCGGATTAATGTTCGGCTCGTCATTGTAGACGTCCAGCCCGGCGGCTGTTATCTTCCCGGACTTAAGCGCCGCAATCAGAGCGTCGTCATCGATGACAACCCCGCGACTGGCATTGACAACAATGGCGCCATCGGGCAACAGGGTGATGCGCTCGGCGTTTAGCAGCTTGATGGTTTCCGGAGAGGCTACCGTGTGGAGCGCCAAAAAGTCGCAATGGGGCATCAGTTTTTCTCTTCCAGATCTATCATGAAGTTGGGCTCATTCGTATAGATTGTCCTGATACGCTTGGCTTGTATGGTAGAAGCGAAAATAAAAAAAATCAAAGAAAAAATAACCGAAAGAAACATCTTTCCTGTTTATATCTTATGGGATTCTCCATGGATGCGCTGCCCGCGGCGGTGATGTACAAGGTGCCCTTTATCATTATCGTGCTCGATAATGGGTTTCTGGGACTCATCCGTCAGGCCGAAAAGTATATATACGAGATGGAATATGAAGTCGAAATATGCTACGACTGCTTTCAGGAATGCACCTACGAAGAATTGCCTAAAATGGCAGAGGCCGGATCCGGCACCGCCCTTGAGGGTCTGGCACCCGGGAAAGTCGCCTATATACCCGAAAACGAGGGCAGAGGATTTAATTTTGTAAAGTTTGCCGAAGCCTGTGGGCTGCCGGGGAGCGGGTTCACGATCCCAATGAAATTGCGACCGTACTCAAGCGGGCAGTTGAATCGGGCATTCCGTATGTCGTCGAGATTATTCTGGAAAAGGATACGGATTGCTCCATGGGCGTTTCCATTGACGCCCTTAGAGAATTTGAATAAAACGTTCAAGTTAGGTTCAAATAAGTTATAGAATATAGGGAGGTAGATGAAAATGTCAGATCTGAACGCAAACGCCGCGGCGCTATTAGAAGAATTTAAGGGCAATACCTATGCATTCGGCAGCGGCATTTTGGATGAAGCACCTGGAAAATTCGCCGCTGAGCTTGGTAAAAAGGCGATGTTTGTCGGGCCGTTAGCAGAAGAATGGTTTCAGCCGAATAAAGATCGAATTTTAAAATCTTTGAATGAAGCCGGTGTCGAAGTGGTGGACATGGTCAGATCCGCAGCTCCAAATGCGCCTTTTGTTGATGTCTACCGTATCCACAGCCATATCATGCACAAAAAACCTGACGTCGTGGTGGTGGGCGACGGCGGTTCAGGCATCGATGCCACCAAGGCGGCCGCCATGCTGGCCACGCTGGGTGACATCCAGCCCGAAATCGATCCCTTTTTCGGCGTTGGACAGGTGACCCAGGTATGCGAAGAATCCGGCCGCACGATTTTACCAGTGGTGGCGATTATGATGGCAGCCAGCTCCGGCGCCCATTTGACAAAGTATTCCAACATCACCGATCCGGTCGCCGGCCAGAAGAAACTGATTGTGGACGAAGCCATTATTCCGCCGCGCTGTGTTTTTGACTACGACATCACGGCCACTCAGCCCATGAGCCTGACGCTGGACGGCGGCTTCGACGGGATCGCCCATTGTCTGGAAGTTTACTTCGGCGCACCTCCCGAAATCGAAGATAAAACCGGCCAGATCGCCGAAATTGGGATCGAAGCCCTGATCAAGGGTCTCACCGAAGTAAAAAAGGACTCTACCGACATACAAGCAAGGACCCTTCTGGGATTGGGTACCGATTTGGGCGGTTACGCCATCATGGTCGGCGGCACTTCCGGTCCGCATCTGAACAGTTTTTCACTGGTTGATGTACTCAGCCATGGTCGCGCCTGCGCGCTGATGAACCCCTATTATACGGTATTCTTTGCTCCGGCCATCGAAAATAAATTGAAGATCATCGGCGCTATTTACAAAAAGTATGGCTATATTGATGAAGACCTGAATGCCCTCTCCGGACGGGAACTGGGGCTGGCGGTGGCCAGAGGTATGATCACGTTCAGCAAGTTCGTGGGATTTCCCACATGTCTGAGCGATGTCCAGGGTGTTGATAAAGCGCATATCAAACGCTGTCTCACCGCCGCAAAGGATCCCCAACTGGAAATGAAGTTAAAGAATATGCCGGTCCCCCTCGACGCCGGTTTGGTGGATGAGTTTATGGGGCCGATCATGGATGCCGCCTGGGACGGAGAGTTGGAAAAAATAAAAAATATGTAAGCACCCGCAACGATTGGGACGCTTGGCGCCCCTGACTTTTCCCGCCTATGGCGGTCAAATCCAAGCCGCCCGCTGTGCGGGGGGGCGTTGACGCTGGAGGGGGTTATGGATGACAAAATAGCCGCGGTTATTAAAAAAGCCGACATCACAGACTGGAAGACAATCAGTGTAGAATTCGGGGAAGAGACCTTTGATGTTTCGGTTCCGCCCCAATGCGATGTCCTTCACATGAAACAAATGCCTTGCCTTGCCCATTCAGCTGAAGAAATCTCAAATGCCTTAAACAATCCCATCGGATCACCGACTTTGCCGGAGATCATCCAATCAAAAGACAAGCCTGCGACTGAATTAAACGTTTGTGTTACCGTCTCGGATATAACACGGCCGGCACCTTACAGCGGAGAAAATGGAATTTTACGGCCGCTTTTTAAAATCATTGAGGGGACCGGCGTGAAGCGGGAAAACATCGTCATTGTTATCGGCAACGGTATGCACCGGCCCAGCACACCGGAAGAACGGATTCAGATGTATGGCCAGGATGTGGTCGACAATTATCGAATTGTGGACCATGATTGTGAGGATATGTCTTCGCTGGTGCTGGCCGCCCAAACCAAACGCGGGACCGATGTCCATTTAAACAAGGTATTCTACAATGCCGATGTTAAGATCATTACGGGTCTGGTCGAAAGCCATTTTATGGCGGGTGTATCGGGTGGCAGAAAGGCGGTCTGCCCGGCTCTGGTGAACACCAAAACCATTCAGAAATTTCACAGCGTGGATTTTCTTGAAGATCCCAAGGCCACCAATTTAATCCTTGATGGGAACCCCTGTCATGAGGAGTCACTGGAAGTCGCCAAAACGGTCGGGGTTGATTTCATGATCAGCACGACCCTCGATAACAATTTGTGTATCACCGGAGTTTTTGCCGGCCATCTGGTTGAAGCTCACCTGGCGGCTTTTGAGGCCATGCGGGAATTTGTCCAAATACCGATAGATGAGCCCTATGATGTCGTTTTGACCAATGGCAGTTATGTGGGCAGGGACCACTATCAAAGCGTTAAAGCAGCCGTCAATGCCATGCCGGCCGTCAAGGAAAACGGCTTGATCGTTATGGTTGCCAACACCTATGATTCCGAACCCATCGGTTCTCAGGAATATAAAACATTGCTGCATCTTTTTAAAATCCTGGGACCGGACGGCTATATTTCTATTTTAAAACACCCGGATTGGATTTTTACGAAGGATCAGTGGGAGCCGGAAATGTGGGGAAAACCCATTCGCAAAGTGGGTGAAGACGGGTTGATATTCTGTGCGCCGCACATACCTGAAAAAGATTATAAAATAATTCCAGGCGTAAGCGGATATGACTTTATCGAAAAAAGTTCGGATTTTAATTCCATCAAGGAGACGGCCGCCGCCATGTTTCAAAACGCGGTGATCTATGCCGGACATCATCCCAGATTCAACGGAAGAAAACCCTCTTTCGCTGTTATCGCCGAAGGTCCTTACGCGATCCCGATGGCCAAATCATAAAGAACAAATACGCCTGCATATCTATATTATTCTTCGTTGCCGGTTCTATCCAAAAAGTTTTCGACAGCGCCACGGATAACGCCATCAGCGAAAACTTTCCAGCCGTCAAACGCTGGGTATTTTTCATTCATTAAGTCAAGCTCGGCCGATATAGATTCAAATACTGTGCTTTCGAGGGAGTTTACCGCGGTCTCCAATACAATATTCGTAAACCCATCTTTTCCGGTGTTTTCATCAATCGGTGTTCGGTTTGCAATCTCATATCCCTGTCGAAAGCCTATATCAAAGGCCCGCTTGGTCAGTTCTGTAAATTGCTTCCCGGTCATTGGCTAATTTCTTTTTCTTTTCTAAGTCGGATTAACACACTATACAGACCCTTGCGCTTGAGTTCGTCAAAATTTTCAAATACGGCTTCCTCAAGTAATCTAAATTCCGGAAGCGACCAGCGCGCATACAATTGAAGATAGTC
>JASFIU010000223.1:0-7329 GCA_050122495.1 Desulfobacterales bacterium
TGGCCAGCCATCTGGGTAGGAGAAAAAAATACTGATTTCACACCACCCCCAAAGGAGATTTGAAATATGGGTAAAACGCCAGCAACAAATGCCGCCATGCGAAGTACGATATTCGATTATGAATGGAAGGAAGTTGGTGAGGAAAGAGGGGGGCCGATCAAAGGAATACGGGAAAAACTTCTGGCGGTTGATCCTGAAACCGGTGCCTATACGCGCATCGTTATTTTCGAACCCGGTTTTAAATTTGATAAAGCGCTAGAGCACCCTTTCTGGGAGGAGTTACTGCTTCTGGGAGGCCATATGATTGATTATGGTACCAACACGCTCTATACAAAAGGGTATTACGCACTTCGCCCCCCCGGGGTTATCCATGGCCCATTCGGTACGGAACTCGGCTGCACCCTGTTTGAAACCACTTGGTATGACAAAGACTGGTATCTTCAAATGGATAAATAGTGCAGACGTTCCTCGTTACGCATCGCCCACCGCTGTCCCTCGATCCACCTCATCGCACTTATCTATACACCCGAAAAAACTAAAGTAATTGCGGTTTTTAACCGAAATTAAAGATAAGAGGCGCCGTTCCTCGTAAAATATCCTCGCTAAGGAGTATATAATGCCTGTTTATCAATTTATATGCGAAAAGCACGGCGGGTTTGAGAAAATAACAATTAAAGCGCAATGGGATGATATCCGGTGCCCAAAATGTGGCGATAAATCTAAGGTGGCTAAAAAAGGCAATTTAGAGCATAAAAGTCTCTTAAAAAATATCTAGCCGAATAGCGCAATTATCTGCAATCAATCCAATTGATAAGTGATCCAGTCTCCGTTCGACCTATTTTTAACAATCATGCCTCGTTAAAAAAGCGATCACCATCTTGACGAACCGACCTTTTTCTTTTAAATTACAATCGAGTTTGTTTTTTAAGCGTGTCGCTATCGGTTTCTCACTCCTAATCACAACCCAGATTTTTCATAACAGGAGTGTGCAATGAAAAAGCGAATATGTTTTTTATCCCTTTTCTTTCTGCTCCTTTTTTTAGCTCTCCCCCTCACTTCGTTTTCAACAATGCGCGGCCTCAGCGTAACGACAAAAAAGGGACAGAGTCTATACCTTTATAAGGATTACCATGCGCTCGTTGTGGGTATCAGCGATTACGAAAAATGGCCGGATCTGCCCAGTGCCGCCAAAGACGCCAAGGAAGTTGCCTCCCGGTTGAAAGAGATTGGCTTTGAGGTCAGGCTCTCACTGGATCCTTCTGCCACAGAATTGAGAAAAGCGCTAAGTGACGTTGTTTACCAAGCCGGCAGGGAAAAGAATCGAGCCCTTCTGTTTTATTTCGCAGGCCATGGTGATACCCTCGAGCTTGCCGACGGCACCGAGCTCGGTTACATCGTGCCCAGCGACTGCCCCTTAAAGAATATTGACCCCATTGGCTTCGACAGCAAAGCGATTTCCATGAAAGATATGGAGGTGCTGGCGCTGAAGGTAAAATCCAAACATTTCATCATGGTGTTTGACTCCTGTTTTTCGGGCTCCCTGTTCAATGTTGTGCGCGCCGCTCCGGTCGACATTTCCGAAAAATCCGCCCGGCCCGTAAGGCAATTTATTACGGCCGGTGGCGCGGGAGAACAGGTTCCGGACCAGTCGGTATTCAAGGTGGTATTCCTGCAAGGCATCAGCGGAGACGCTGATTTGAATGCCGATGGCTATGTCACGGGCTCTGAGCTGGGAATGCATCTTCAGGAAAAGGTTGTAAACTACACGCGGGGCGGGCAGCACCCGCAGTACGGCAAGATAAACAACCCCAAACTGGATCGTGGCGACTTTATTTTCGTGTCTCCGGAGGCCGCTGAAAAAAAGATGACCGCAAAAACAGCGCCCGAGCCAGTAACACCGAAGAGCGCCCCCCAAATCCGGGAATCTGGCCCTGCTGAGGTTGAGGATGACCGCATGGCTTATATACCCGCAGCGGCAAAGCGGGCTCGCGATGCCTTAAAACGGGGCCAGGGGCCTTTCGTCTTGGATGATTTTGAAGACCGCGATCTTTGGTCTCAGAATTTCCATGGCAAATGGAGCTACCATAAAAAGGGCCGTGGCAGGATCAACGTTATAGCCGATACAACCCAGGCGGCCAGCGGGACTTCCTGTTCCATGAGAATAGACTACAATGTAAAACAAAAATCAGCTGTCACGGTTCGCATTGGGATTAAAGAACCTTATATGGATGAAAGGCACGCCCAGATGGCCTATGATCTTTCAAGGTTCAACAGGATGACGTATTTTTTAAAAGGTAAAAAAGAATCTTCATTTTTATCAAAGCCCAACAAGATATTTACCGTCCTCCTTTGCTATAGTGAGACCGCTAAATCCCAAAACTGAAACATCGCTCAGTATTACAACCGGGGCGCAATCGTCCCGGACAGAAATTGGAAAAAGATTGAAATTCCATTTGATGATTTTGTTCCGTCAAAGTGGACGCGAAAACATGTTTCAAATTACCCGCTTCAACCCGATTTTGGAAAAGTTCTCCAAATCTTTTTCATGATTTCCAGCTTTGGAGGAGACGGCGGCGCTCCGGGTTCCAACGTAATTTGGATCGATGAAATTGTATTGCAATGAAGTTCTGATAAACATAATGTGTTCACATCAGCTCCCTCGCGGCTTTTTTATCTTCCAAATCCCGCCGTATAAAATCAGTAATCCCCCCAATATCAGCGATGTCCGTCCCAGATAATCGCCATACCGGGCGAAAAAAGTTTTTCCTCGCCGGAGATGGATCTTGCCTTTAAGGGTCGCTTTTTCCCACCAGGGGGTCCGGGCGACAACCTTCCCCCGGGCATTAATAATAGCTGAGATGCCTGTGTTGGCAGCACGAATGTAATCCCGCCGGTTTTCGATGGCCCGCACCGGGCTGAAATTGAAGTGGTATCGATAGCCCGGCGTATTTTTCCACCACCCGTCGTTGGTGACCATGCAGATAAAGCCCGCTTCTGCGGGCAGGTTGCGGGAGCAGTAGGGGCCGAATATGGATTCAAAGCAGACAATCGGCACAATCGTAACCGAGCCGTCAGGCGATACGAAGGTCCTACTTTCCTGACGATTACTGTAGGTGCCGCTGTAGCCGCCAAGCTCCAGGGAGTATTTGCCCAAAAAGCTCAGATATTGGACAAAGGGCACGCGCTCGAATAGAGGGACCAGCTTGGTTTTGTGGTAGAACTGAGGTACAGGTGCAGGGCCCGCCGGAAGAAAAAGGGCTGTATTAAAGGCCTCATAGTAAAAATTTTCCGCGCTGTTGAAACGACTCCCCGGGGGGATGTTTTCATGGCCGAGTTTCCGGTAGCTGTGCACGCCCAGAAGAATATTCAAGTTTGGATATTTTTTGCGAAATTCCAGTAAATCGCGGTAGTAGGTCGATGCGGTCGGATCCCTTTCGTCAATCTGCTCGACGATGAGGGTTTCCGGGCCAAACAGGTAATCGGTGTCGTCATCGACAATCGCATCCGCGGTCTCAAAAAAAGCCGCTATGTGTTGCGCATAATTATCCGGGTCAAACTTTTCCGTATAGGGATCCAGGTTGGGCTGAATCAGAGCGATACTTACGGTTTCGCCTTTTTCTTTAAAATTTTGGAATATCAGATAGGATGCCGCGATGGGGATACAGAAGAGGATCAGTATCACTGCGGCTGCCGGAGCCATGGCACCCGGTCCTTTTTGCCGATACCTCTCGTATGCCTTCAAAACGATAAAGTTGGTCAGGATGATCCAGAGCGTCCCACCCCGCGCACCGGTAAATTCGTACCATTGGATGAGCTCTGGCGCGGCGGCCAGCGCGTTGCCCAGGTTGAGCCAGGGCCAGGCCAGGTCCCAGAATAGATGAAAATGCTCGTATCCCATCCAAATGAGCGCAAAGGGCAGCAGCAGGGGAATTTTCAAGATCGTCCGGAGTCGGCTTGCCAGCCAGAATACGAAGGCCTGCAGGAGTGAATTTGCGAGCATGATGAGAATGGCGCCCACCAATTGAGCCTGTGTAACCCACCAGGTCCCAATGATATTCCACAGCAGAAAACTGATAAAGGCATAGTTGAATACGGCATAGGGGTTTGCGTGATGGCGGACTTCGTCTTCCACCAGCAGGAGGGGTCCGAAGGCAATGAAAACGACAAAAAATAAAGATGAAGCCGACCAGGGCAGTCCCAGTAGCAGGCCACTGGTGAGTGCTAAAAAAATGTTTGATCTGGTGTTCATTTTGATGGGGGCTTCTTTTAGCGACCACGGACGTTATGGCTGCCTGCATCCCTGGTCATGAAGTCATCATCTCTTCGATGTCGCGGTTTTTTTCAGCCCAGATGTTGTTCAGCCAAAACTGCAGCCAGGCCCGATAGTGCCCATCGCTGGTATAATCACCGAGCAGCTCAGCGCTCACCGGCAGAGATCGCACGCGAACTTTAATCTCGCGGATTTTACCACACAGCAGTGCCCAAAAGTTAGTGATGCCGTCGGGATACACGATGGTAACATCCAGTACGCGGTGAATTTGTTCCCCCATGGAGCCGAGCACAAGCGCAATACCGCCGGCTTTTGGCTTAAGCAGGTGCGCATATGGCGATTGCTGGCTGCGATGCTTTTCATTTGTGAAACGGGTACCTTCCACAAAATTCATTATAGAGATCGGTATGGTTTTAAACTTGTTACAGGCTTTGCGCGTTATTTCCAGGTCTTTGCCTTTTAAGTGAGGCTTTTTTTGGATATAACTTTTCGAATACCGTTTGACAAAAGGAAAATCCATCGCCCACCATGCCTGGCCCAGAATCGGAAGCCATAACAGCTCCTTTTTAATAAAAAACTTCAAAAATGGGATTTTGCGATGAAATATGCGCTGAAGCACGACGATATCCACCCAGGATTGGTGATTGGCCAGAATCAGATACCACTCCGATCGATCCAACGTCTCGACCCCTTGAACATCCCAGTGCGTGTTTCCGAGCAGTTTTTGGTTTTGATTGTTAACCCAAATCCAGTTTTCGGCAATGGCATTCAGCATCCGGCCGCATCTTCGCCTCCAGGATTCCAGAGGAACCGCTGCCTTGACAGCAACCAGCACAAAAAGCGGTATGCACCAGAACACCGTGTTCAAAATGAACATTACCAGGGACAAACTGCCCCGGGCAATTCCAGATAACATATGAAACATGATCTTTCCCTTGGCGGATAGGGTAAAAACACGATTACTTCCCTATTCCTGTATATTTTTGATCTCTTCCTGAGATTCGTCTATATTCTCGTCAGGCTTTATTTTGTCCTTATTCTGCCGGCGTTTTCTTTTTTCTTCCTGCTTCAGCTTCCTTGCTAATTCCTTCTTACGCTTTTTAAATGAATAATGCGATTTCGCCATATTGTCACCCCTGATACCGTTATTTTTTATTTCCGATAGTGTTGAAAAGAAATTGAGATCGAACCAAAGTTTTTAACTGCTTATGATCGGGAAGATAATGGGCTGGAATGAATTGGTTGTTTTCAAACCGCAACGTTTAAAGCACTGACGTGCTTTTGTCTTTTCGGCCTATGGCCGAAAATTCAAGCCACCCGCTTTGCGGGTGGTCGTTGACTCCGATTAGATGAGCGCTTCTAAACAAAAGGGCACCCTTTCTAATCGAAGGGTGCCCCTTTTATTCGGAATTGAAAGTTAAACTACAGTGACATTAGCAGCCGCAGGACCTTTTTCGCCTTGCTCGATGTCAAAAGTAACCTGGTCGCCTTCATTGAGAGATTTAAAACCAGAGGCATTGATTGCGGAATGATGCACAAACACATCCGGCCCGTCTTCCTGTTCAATGAAACCGAATCCTTTGCGGTCATTAAACCACTTAACAGTTCCGTTCGCCATAATGACATTCTCCTTTCTTTAAGATTTTCAAAGTTACTAACTGGAGGATGCCACTTTGACAAATGGATTGTTCCTTCAGAAAGAAACCGTCCCGGTTTTATGGGGCGGGACTTTATTGATTATTAAAGGATAACCTTTGTTTGAACCGAAATCAAGGGAATAATTGATTTTGTTATTAAACGGGTGCTCCCCGGGTATCCTGTAGGCGCATGAAATTGCCTTCCAGCAGCGCTGCTTCCACCTCAGATTCGAGGCCCAGACTGCGTACTTTGCGCAGTTCGACCGACGGGCTGCCGAATGGATAATCCGAGCCGAAAAGCAGCCGCTGGTGACCGTAGCACCGGATGTATTCGAGAATTTCACCCTGGGAGGCCAGGGCGGTGTCCGCCCATACATTTTCGCGCTCGAAGAGGCCTGCATCTGCGATAGCCTGAAATCCGCCGTTGAGCAGGCCCAGGTGAGGTATGATCACCGTTATGCCATCCGCGAGCTCCCGGACGAAATGCAAGGTGTTGACTAGCTCCTCTTCCAGTACCACCGGCAGGTTTCTGCGTCGGATCTCGTCCAGGGCGGCCTTGCACTTCGGATCATCATAGTGATAGACCGGTTCGCCGGGGTGACGATGCCACTTGATGCCGCAGTGTGCTCCCGTAAGCTGCTCCACGGCAAAGTCGTTCCAGATGAAAAAGTAAGGGAAAACGGTCAGTTCAGCGGGTTTCAGTGCCAGCAGAAAGGCGTTGCTCTCCCGGCGTCTGCGCTGCCATGCGGCAGTGTCGCTAAAGTTGAAGTCATTGCGGTCGTAGATTTCTAAAACCGGAGAGAACATGGCGGCCCCGCCAATACCCGTTCCGATAAGCTCCTGCGCGTAGTCGCCGAAGGATTGCGGCGTACCACGGTCGATCACCCCGCAATGGACATGTGAGTCGATTACCGATATTGGCGATTTCCCCATATCTTTTGACTGCTAACCGTTTCGCATTGGATGCCGGATTATATCCGGGAAATATGATCCCTAATAAGACGGAAATTAACGCTACAAATAAGTTTGGCTGCGAAAACAGGCTGCGCCTATTCAAGTGGTAGCCCCAAAGAATAGTGCTCGTATTCTGCTTCTCCGATCAGGTAATCTTTAAATTCGGCTTCATTCGCTTTTCGAACATCGCTGTTTTTCCAGGCTTCCCATGATTCGAGGTCATCCCACATCGACACCACCACGATTTGATCCTGGTCGTCTATGCTGCGCAGGGTTTCTGAAGAGATATAACCGGATTGCTCCATTGCTCCGTTGCGGTGGTTAATCAGAAATCTGGACGCCGCCTTCATATTTCCATCCTTAAACCTGCGTTTGATTAAAATTTTAACAGCCATGGGACCCTCCTTTCTAAATTTTATGGGTTAAATAATTTTTGCGCCGGGCCTGCTTTTAGAAAGGTTTTTTAAT
>JASFIU010000224.1:0-7325 GCA_050122495.1 Desulfobacterales bacterium
CCAAAAATTAGCTGATGCATTAGATGCAAGTTGAATATACGGAATTTAGGATTTCCTAACGCAATGTGAAAAATAGCTGAATGATGGGTTTCGGCTATGCATCAATAATCCAGAGAGCCGTCAAAATGATTTCATTTCGTTTACAAATCCACTACCTTCTTAATGGAGAGTCTAACCTTTAAAAATCACAAGGAGTTGTGAATAGAAAATGAGAGGTATTCCTTCTAAGGTTGAAGTGTTGGATGGCAGTCCGCTTCCTTTGTATCGGCTGGAGATTTTGAAAGAACTGATTAGAAAGGTGGCTTTGCGGAAACTCGCAGGAATGAGAAAATCAGTCAAGGATGCTGCGTAGGCATTAATACTTTCAAACCACCCTTGAAAAGCTAACAGTCTGATATAAAAAGAAAAAGGCGAAGCCAAAAAACTTCGCCTTTTTCAATGGGGCGCTATATTCTTATAACCACTTGAAATAATTAGAAATATTGACTGGCTGAGGGACCAGGATTCGAACCTGGGTTAACGGGGCCAGAACCCGTCGTCCTGCCGCTAGACGATCCCTCAGCGTGATGTAATATATAATTAATACACACAGGTATGCGCACAGTCAAGTCAATTTTTACACATCGAACAGGTCCCCATACCCTCAAGTAGGTTTCAGGTGTCAGGTTTCAGGTGTCAGCAAATAGATTGCTGCGGCCGGAATCGGATAAAACCTGGAAGCGTGTGCTGAAGTTTATCGAATAAGAAATTGTGGGGATAAGCGTACCAACTTAGGCCGGAGAGCGACAACTCAAGGCCTCCGGAAGACTATTTAGGCCGGAAAGCGACAAGTCAGGTTGAAGGTGTCAGGCATCAGACAGCTTTTTTTGATCGGTCTTCAGTCCATATTCTTCCTGACACCTGACACCAGACACCTGAAACCTTTTATTGGGGCTTTGCCTCAATAAACCGGATTGCCTTTTGAAGTCGGGAAATGACCTTCTGCCTGCCAATGATGGCTGCCACTTCGAAAATGCCGGGGCTGGCGCTTCTGCCGGTCAGGGCCACCCGCACGGGCTGGGCTATTTTGCCCAGTTTCAATCCGGTCTTGTCCATAACGTTCTTAAAGGCTGTTTCCAGGTTTTCTTCTGAAAAAGATTCCAGGGCTTCAAATTGCGACAACAGAAATTGCATCGCTTCGAGCACGGCCGGTTTCAAAAATTTCTTGGCTGCTTTCTCCTCATACTCGATGTCTTCTGCAAAATAAAACAAAGCGCTTTCGGCCATTTCGACCAGTGTTTTGCTGCGGGCGTGCAGGGTTTCGATAACCTTTCTAATAAGGTCACGGTCTTCAACTTCGATACCGTGAGATTTTAAAAAAGGCTCGAGTGGCTTTACCAGCTCAGCGGGTTGCGTTGCACGGATGTGGTCGGCATTGAGTGACAATAGTTTTTCCGGGTCAAATACGCCGGCGGAGCGCCCGATGTGTTCCAGATCAAACACCTCGATCAGCTCCTGGCGGGTAAAAAATTCCTGATCGCCATGGGACCAGCCCAGTCGAACCAGGTAGTTTAGCATGGCATCCGGCAGAAAACCCATATCCCTGTAAGCTGACACGGACACCGCTCCATGTCGCTTGCTGAAGCGGCTCTTGTCGGTTCCCAGGACCATAGGGACATGGCCGAACACCGGCAGCGGACAATCCAGCGCATTATAGATCAGAATTTGTTTGGGTGTGTTCATGACGTGATCATCACCGCGGATAACGGTGTTTACCTGCATGGTTATATCGTCGATCACCACCGCAAAGTTATAGGTGGGAATCCCGTCGCTGCGGCAAAGGATAAAATCATCCAGTTCATCATTTTGAAATACGATGTTGCCTTTGACCACGTCCTCAATAACCGTTGTCCCGATTAAAGGCGCTTTAAACCGAATCACGGCCCCGGGCGTTTGCGATAGTCCTTTGTCGCGACAGGTGCCGTCATATTTTGGTTTGCCGCCGGTGGCCATGGCTTTTTGGCGCATGGCCTCAATCTCATCGGGCGAACAGGTGCAATAGTACGCCCGACCCGAGTCGATGAGGCGTTGCAGATAGTCGTTGTAAATATCAAGGCGTTTGGTTTGATAGTAAGGGCCTTCGTCCCAGTCGATACCCAGCCATTCGAGTGCTTCAAAAATAACGTCTATGGCCTCCTGGGTCGAGCGTTCGGTGTCTGTGTCTTCGATACGCAGGATAAATTTTCCTTTCATACGGCGGGCGTACAGCCAGTTAAAAATAGCGGTACGGGCATTGCCGAGATGAAGATAGCCGGTCGGGCTGGGCGGAAAGCGCGTCACGATCGTTTCATTTTTCACATCCATGAGTTTTACCCATCATTTTTGTTATGTTTGCCGGTCATCAACTAGCCCGGATTTTTACTGGTGATTGAAAATCTATATTCTCTTTAGGTTTAAGAATTGGCCCCTGCCATGGAATAATGGAATGATGGAAGTTTGGAATATTGGTATTGATGAAAGGATGTTATCCATTTTTTAATCTTTGCGGTCAAGATGAATTTTCCCATCAAATCATCATCCCGTTGTGCCAAACCCATCCTTCCATTATTCCATAATTCCAACCTTCCAGATAAGCCGAAGTTTTAACTAAATACGGTGAGTAAATTATTTAGTCATGTTTATAAACCGAAATATGGATTTATCCTTATAAAGTTTTGATTTCTTGACAAATTAACAATATGCGTTAATATACATAGCATTATCTAACCTGACGATCTAATAAGTAATCGTAACTTCAAGGGAATTTTTACAAATTAGCCGACCATTCGCAGCGATCTGCCAATAATGGATAGAACAAAATTAAAAATGGTCCTTAGAGCCTACCGTTTTACTATATAAATAGAATAATTCTAAGTACTTGAATAGATCAGACGGCCACCGCCGATGCGGTAGATTTCCATAACACAGAAGACGGCCGAGTACAAGAGCACATATCGGATAAAAGTGCGGAAAATACTTGACAATCGTTTCAAGATAAATTACTAGATGCGCACCTTTTAATCTGAGTCTTTAATATTTAAATATTGATTAAATACGAATAGTTAGGAGATTACTTATGGCCGTTCCAAAACGGAAGAAATCCAAATCAAAGCGCGATAAACGCCGGACCCACCAGAAAACCGCCGCACCCAACGTATCAACTTGTCCGGAGTGTGGTGAAGCCACCCTTCCACACCATGCCTGCCCCAGTTGTGGGTATTATCGGGGCCGCAAGGTTGTCGAAACTGAAGAAGACTAATCTTATCGTCCATCACCCAACATTATCAAGAGGATTACATCAAAATGGGTTCAAATACGACACCGACGGAAACCGATTTATATGGATTGGATCAAGAATCCAGACAGATGGTGCTGGATACGGTGGGACAACTTAAAAAGCGACTTCTGACGCCAGAAAAAATATCTGAATATGATCGTGAGGAGATATTCCCCGAAGATACCATCCGCGAAATGCTGGGCCCGGAGATCGGGCTACAGCTTTTGATGATCCCTGAGGAATATGGCGGTTTGGGGGGCGGTGCCCGTGACAGCTGTGCCATCACCCGGGAAATGGCCAAGATATGTTTGGGTATCACGACCGCCTTTTTTGCGATTCAGCTGGGTGCGGACCCGATCATTGTCGGGGGGACCGAAGAACAAAAACAAAAATGGCTTGGGAAAATTGCCGCCGGAGAAGCCCTTGTGGCTTACGCGGTGACCGAACCGGATGCCGGCAGTAATGTCGCTTCCATAAAAACCAAGGCCGATCCAGTTTTAAATGATACCGGAGATATCACCGGATATAAGATCAACGGCGCCAAACAATTTATTTCCACCGGCGGATATGCAGAATTCATCACACTGTTGGCCAACACTCCGGAGGGGGCGACCTTTTTTATCGTTGAAAAAGATACAGAGGGTTATATTCGCGGAAAAGGCGAGGAAAAGCATGGAATCAGGGCCTCAAATACCTCGCCGTTGACCTTTACCGATGTTTTTGTGCCGCTGGAAAACGTCATTGGCGGTGTAACCGGGCAGGGACTCAAACAGGCCAGCAAGGTATTCGGTTATACCCGGTTGATGGTAGCGTCCATGGCGCTTGGCGGCGGCGAAGCTGCCTTAAATATCGTCATCCCGTATGCCAAAGAACGGATTCAATTCAAAACGCCGCTATCGGAAAAACAGGGCTACACTCACAAGCTGGTTGTACCCCATGCCGTTCGGCTGACAGCGGCCGCAACTTATATCGATGAGGTCGCCGCCAGGTTGGATGCCGGTGAGCAAGATCTTGAAGTCGAGGGTTCCATCGCCAAGCTTTTTGCGACCGAATCCGCCAATAAGGCTGCCGATGATGCCATGCAGGCTTTAGGCGGCTATGGATATATCAACGAATATGGGGTCGAGAAAATTAAACGAGATGTCAAAATTACCTGTATTTACGAAGGCACCAGTGAAATCCAGCAAAACATCATCAGCACCTTTCGCTGGAAGAAAACCCGTAAAACAAAAGGCGCCTATTACGACGGCCTGGCCGAAGAAATGGATAAACTCGAAGCCCAGTGCACCCATGCCGGATGCCGCCATATCGGTCTGGCGGCGCGCGCATTAAACAAAACCATTTTTTTGGTTAATGATAACCGACTGACCCGTGAACAGTATGTCATGTTTGCTCTGGCGGACATGATGATGCATGTGGAGGTGGCCGCCAGCCTGGCGCGGAAGGCGGCGGCTGATAACGGTGCAAACAATCCGGAAGCCGAAAAAACATGCCTTTTTTCACGACTGTTCGCCCATGAAATTACCGAGCTGGTATCCGGTAATGTCTTAAAAATCCTGTTGGGTTCCGGCATTTTTGATGCCGAGCAGATATCCGCCTTTCTGGCGGAAACATCGCACACCACGCTGGCGGACAGCTATCAGGACATCATCCCGGCCATGAACCGAGCAGCTGACATTATATTTGATCGTTAACCGCTGTCCCAATTGAGTTAAACCGCAATTGGGCGTTATCTGTTATTGGTTATGTGTTAATCGTTTAAATGGGAGGCGAATTTGCGATTCGAAAATAAAGTGGTGATGGTTACCGGAGGGGCTGCCGGAATCGGTCGAGTCACGGCTGAAAACTTTGCCAAGGAAGGCGCCAGAGTCGCCATCTGCGACGTCAACCCGGAAGCGGGGAAAGCGGCAGCAAAGGCATTAGGTCCCGAAGCCTCTTTTGAGCAGGTCGACGTTGCCAGCAGTGCAGCCGTGTCCGGCTGGATAGAGGGTGTTCATGCTAAATACGGGCAAATTGACGTGCTTGTTAACAATGCCGGGATCACGCGCGACGGTCTGATCATGCGTATGAAGGAAGAAGACTGGGATACGGTGATCAGCGTCAATCTTAAAAGCGCCTTTAACTGCATCAAGGCTGTTTCTAAGATAATGGTCAAGCAGCGTGCAGGCAGGATTATCAATCTGGCCTCGGTGGTCGGGGTAATGGGCAATCCCGGGCAGGCAAATTATGTAGCCTCGAAAGCCGGGATGATTGGTCTTACCAAAACGGTGGCCAGGGAACTCGGTGCCAGAGGCATTACCGTAAATGCTGTCGCGCCGGGATTTATAGAAACCGATATGACCGCCGTACTGTCAGATAAAGTCAAAGAGGCCATGCTCGGTATGGTCCCCTTGCAAAGGGCCGGCACCCCTCAGGATGTGGCCGATGCGATTATATTTTTGGCCTCGGACCAAGCGGCTTATATCACCGGTCAGGTGATACACGTCACCGGCGGGATGTACATGTAGAACTGACTTTCAAACGGCCATCTTTTGACCGAATACGGCGTTGCAGGAAGGAGAAAACCGCTAACGTACCAAATGTACGCGGCGCGATTTTCTCCTCCCTGCGCCTTGTCTTCGGCCAAAACCTGGCCGTTTGAAAGCCAGTTCACAATTTGTCTACGTCAAAGAATACTGAGGCTTGCTGAACACAATTAATTTTTTTGATTAGATGTGAAGTCCCGCTTTCAAGCGGGGCTCTTTGGCACGATCTAAACTTTTGAATCCGCTTTTAAGGGCTTTTTTAATCTAGCCTGAACTTATTGAAAGTCAGGCTGGAATTATTAACGTGAAACCACGGTTTGATTAAAATTATTTAGGACCGGTTTGACCGGGTAAGGAGGAAAATCTGATGTCTGTTGAGGAGCAAGTAAAAAAGATCATTGCCGAAAAACTTAGTGTTGATCTGGAAGAAGTTGTTCCAGAAGCTTCGTTCGTAGATGATTTGGGAGCAGATTCACTTGATCTTGTTGAGTTGATTATGTCGATGGAAGAAGAATTTGATACCGACATTTCAGATGAGGATGCTGAGCAAATAACCACAGTCAAGGATGCCATCGATTATATTCACAAACAGTAAGCAGATATTTCGAAATTATTTTAACATTCAACGGGCATGAAACCGTGTAACCGTCTTTGCAGATTTCGTTAGGTTGCGTTCATGCTTGCTGCCATTTCCCCGGATCGTCAATGTCGAAATGTCAGCATTTAGGATTAGCAACCATTGAAGCGCCATCTGCAGTTATTTTCGGCGATCGGGTTTTGGTCATTTTAGCAGTCCTCAAAACACGGGGCCGGGTTAAATTAAGGTTTTTTTAGACACGGATCGGATTAACAGCTTTGCCAATTAAACAGGAGGTCTTTTGAACAGGCGAGTCGTAGTTACAGGGATGGGTTTAATTACCCCGTTGGGGATCGGTGTCGAACAAACCTGGGAAGCTCTTTGTGCCGGGAAATCGGGTATAACTGAAATAACGCGATTCGATGCATCGGTCTATCAGACCCAGATAGCCGGAGAAGTCAAGGATTTTAACGCGTTGGACTTTATGGCCAAAAAAGAGGCCAAACGAAACGAGCTTTTTATTTCATATGCGTTGGCGGCAACCCGCATGGCGCTGGAAGATGCCGGACTTGAAATTAACAGCAGCAATGCAAACCGGATCGGGGTGGTTACCGGTTGCGGGTTGGGCGGTCTGGGAATTATGGAGAGTACGATTCTCAACGTAGCCACTAAAGGGCCCCGCAGGGTCAGTCCGTTTTTTATTCCGATGATGATCGGCAATATGGCACCGGGAATGATTTCGATCCATTTCGGGGCTAAAGGACCGAATTTGTCCATTGCCACCGCCTGTGCCGCCGGTGCCCATGCGATCGGGGACTCTTTTAAGATGGTTCAAACGGGTATGGCCGATGCCATGATTACAGGCGGAACCGAGGCTGTCGTATCAAAGACCGCTGTGGCAGGATTTAATGCCATGAAAGCCTTATCC
>JASFIU010000225.1:0-7292 GCA_050122495.1 Desulfobacterales bacterium
ACATGGCGGCATCGCCGATGGAAGAGGCCTGCTTGAGCAGTTCGATTTCATCGGGGGTTTTTATCGTACGCGCCTTCGACAGGGCCGGCCAGCCGTTGACGATATTGATTTTGCGTTCCTGAAAAGCCTGCAGTGAGGGCATGTCCAGATTGTCAATTCCGATTTTTTCCTTCTCGACCCCGGCCTCCTTGAGGACCTCGACGACACTATCGACCATTCGGCCGGCCATAGTCGGAACGGCGCCTTCGGCCCACTGCCAGGTAATCGCCGGGCGCACGCGATCCTCCATCCAGGGCAGATCGATGCGCGCACAATGCATATCCGAGCCGGCGGTTTCAAATAAAATGGGCTCTCCGCCGTTGGTCAAGACCACATAGCGGATGTTGATATTATACTTCCAGTTGCCCTGATAGGAACCGGTCACATAACGGATATTGGCCCCGGCATACACGACCAGCGCGCCCAGATCCATGGCGTCCATTTGTTCCCGCGTGCGCGCCAGTCGGTCGCTGCGCAGACGATCGAAATCCACGCGGTATTGCCAGTCGGCACCGGTCTGACTGTATAGACGGCGGGGGCTGGTATGATGGGGTTGCTTGATAAAATAGGTGTCTAGATCGTATCCCATGGCATCCTCCTTGTGAAAATTTGTTGATTTGATGGCTACAATTGCTGGAACCAAATAAAAGCGTTATTGCAATATTGAAATGCTCACTGTATTCGAGCACGGGTTGGCGGTGTTGAAGACGGTGTTGCATCCAAATGTTCTCCGGATGCTATCTGAAGCAATTAGCAATGAGAAAATTCGATGTCAAGAAAAATTATTTTATCACAAAGGATTTTGCTGGGTGGATAATAAAAATTTTAATGTCATTTTGCCGCGGCGCTGCAAATCAAAAAATAGCGATTTTAAGCGAAAAACAGTTTATAATCTTGTAATCATTATAATTATTAAATAGTTTTGAGATATGTTTCGGTGAGATAAACCCAAAAGAGGGCCTTGACGAATGGGCTGTTTTGTGTTTTTTATGATCCATACAATTTTTCATCCCATGAAAAAAGAGTGAATGAATAATTTTCACGGCTTGATTTTATTTAAACCTCAGACCGTCTTTCCATTAATTCAAGCTGCGGAGGTTTTTTAATGCCAGACACATTGCTTGATTTGGGCCAAAGGATCCGTTCCGAGAGACAGAGGCGCCGGTGGACCCTGGAGCAGTTTTCTGAAAAAACCGGACTCTCCAAAAGCTTTCTGAGCCAAATCGAACGCGGAAATACCGAACCTTCGATCACTTCGCTGAAAAAAATCGCGGCTCAGTTCGGCTACAGCATCGTAAATTTATTTCCCAACGGACAGGGTGCCGAGGAAAGCTGGGAATATAATAATCACCTGGCTGAACATAAGCCCAGTAATGATTATTATAGAAAAGATGTTTCTATCGTGCGGGCCGGAAAGCGCAAACGCATCGCCCTGCCCGGTTCAAAGGTGGTCTACGACCTCATGACACCGGATATGAAGCGCAAATTAGAGGTTATGCATATGCGCGTTTCCAAGGGTGAAAATTCAGGTGAAGAGCCAATGCTGGACTCCCCCGGCGAAAAGCTTTGCATCGTAATGAAAGGCAGCCTGGAGTTACGCGTCGGTGAGGAGATTTACCGGCTCGAAGAAGGCGATAGCCTCTATTATCCCGCTCACGTACCACACTCATGGCAGGCCCTTGATGGAAACAGTATTGAGGTTATATGGATTCTAACACCGCCTTCGTTTTAGGAGCCCGCTTCTAGTGATTGGAGTGTTAAATTGAACGCAACGAACAGGCAAATCATCAAAGCGGCCGGGGAAAAAGCCCTCGCCAACCGCAAAAAAGGATTCCATTGCAGTGAATCGGTCTTTTTAGCAATTAATGACACCTTTAAAATCACAGATCCTTCCATGGTCAAAATGGTAACCGGATTTCATGGGGGCGGCGGAACCCACCGCAAAACCCCGGATGTCGACCTGACCCGGACCCTGGAGGGCATGGCCTCCGGAAAAGAAACCCGCAGCGGTGACGAACTGCCTTTAGTTCAGATCGGGCACCTGTGCGGTGCACTGGCATCCGGGATTGTCTGCATCGGTCTGCTATACGGCCGGGAGAAGGGAAGCGATGATTTAACCTGTGTGGATGAACTCTGTTATGAGTTTCATCGCCGATTTGGAGAAAAATTGGAGGAAAAAGAATGCCGCCACCTGTTCCCCAGGTGGAAGTCTGAGAGCCCAACGAATAACTGTGAATACGTTTATCAAACCGCATCGGAAATCGCCGTTGAATTGATTCTGGAGGCGTCTCAGGTCGTGCCCGAATGTCGAAAAATTGGCTTCAAAACACCATCTAATGTCCGATAGCGGCGTTGTCCCACGAATTGAAATACTCACGTACCAAGAGGTTTAGCCCGTTGGCCCGTTGCCCGTTTGCCGGTTGAAAAAAATAAAAAAAGATTTGATTCTTTTTTGAACGGGCTCAACTGGCTCAACCGGCAAACCGGCAACCGAATTTTATGTGGCTTTCGTATATGATATGATGCTTTGAAGCCAATTTTAAAAACTTTAAAAACCTAAGAGTGGAGGCGAGAAAATGAGCCAAGCAGATATGAAAAACAGCGGGCAACCCTGGAAAACCGATAACTGGTATGTCAGTTCCTGGAATTATTTGGATGAAGTCACCCAAGGCTTTAAGCCGCCCAAAACCGTCAAAATTCATGACATTACGTTGCGCGATGGAGAGCAGCAGGCAGGGGTCATATTAAAAAAAGACGATAAAATCCAGATCGCCGAAAAATTATCTGAAGTTGGTATTCATCGCATCGAAGCCGGGATGCCGGCGGTATCCCCCAATGACGAGGCCGCGATACGCGCCATCGTTAAACGCAACCTGGACGCCGAAATCTTTTGTTTTGCACGCTGTATGATTCCGGATGTCGAGCTGGCGGCCGATTGCGGTGTGGACGGGATTATCATTGAAATTCCGTCCAGCAAGCATTTAATCGAGCAGGGCTATAAATGGCCGCTGGAAAAAGCCGTTGAGCTGTCCATCACCGCCACCGCGGCAGCTAAAAAAGCCGGCTTGTATACGGTATTTTTCACCATTGATGCCACCCGTTCGGACATGAACTGGCTGCTGGATCTGGTCGAGAAGGTGGCCACCGAAGGCCATATGGATGCTTTTACTCTGGTGGACACTTTCGGCGTGCTTTCCTCCCATGCGGCCACCTATTTTACCCGGAAGGTGATGGAGCGCGTCAATACGCCGGTGGAGATCCACTTCCACTCGGATTTCGGCCTGGGCGTGGCCAATACCATTAATGCGGTCCTGGCCGGTGCCGAAGTGATTCACTCCACGGTTTTAGGTATCGGTGAACGCGCGGGCAACACCCCCATGGAGGAGACCGCCTTGGCGCTGCTGACCCTCTATGGAATCGATGTGGGCATCGATTTTGGTAAACTCAATGAGCTGTCCAAACTGGTCCAGAAACTGACCGGCGTCGAAGTGCCCAAGAACAGGCCTTTTATCGGTGATTGGGCTTATAACATCGAATCCGGAATCGTGACTGGATGGTATAAAAACGTCTTTGAAGCCGACCCGACGATTGTGTATCCCGTAAATCCTGCATTTGTCGGTCACGAACCCCCTGATATCTTCATGGGCAAAAAAAGCGGGCTGGATAATATCGGGATCTGGACTCAGAAACTCAACATCGAGCTGACTGAAGACGAGGAGATGGCTGTCCTCAAAAAGGTAAAGCAATCCTCCCATGACTTGAAGCGGGTGCTGACAGAAGACGAGTTTGCTGAAATTGTGCAAAGCGTCAAAGGATAAGCGAATCCCGCCGGTTATCGAAGTTTTAAAGCAACCTGGTGTTGAGTCCCGTAAAAATGTTACTAAAGCCATAATCAATAAGGTGTCAGGATGATTCAGAGGACAGAGCACAGAAAACAGATGTCAGCGGACAAGGGGCAAACTGTTCCGATTTTCTGTCATCTGACTTCTGTCATCTGTCATCTGTTATCTGACACCTGAAACCTAAATAAAACCGTGTTTTGTAAATTACTTCCAGGACATAACGCTGGAAGTGGTTTAAAGACTATATCCGAGTTTGGGGTGAAAGCGAGGCGCTATGGACTCTAAGATCAAAGAAGCCCTGATCGATATTGTCGGTCCGGACAACTTCACGGATAGCTTGATTGACCGGGTCAGTTTCAGCTATGATTCCTCCGGTCTAAACCGGCGGCCGGCAGCGGCCGTCTGGATAGAAAACACCGACCAGGTCACCGGGGTTCTTAAATTGGCCAATAAATATAAATTGGCGGTCACCCCGCGCGGCGCCGGCACCTCGCTGACCGGTTCGGCGGTCCCGGAGGAAGGCGGTCTGGTGATGGATATGAGCCGGATGGACGCCATCCTTCAAATCAGCATCGATGATCGCCAGGTGGTTGTTCAGCCCGGTGTCGTTTTCGATGAACTCAATCAAGCCCTGGCCCCTTACGGCTTTTTTTTCCCGCCCAACCCGGCCTCGGGCAAAGTGTCCACCATCGGCGGCAATGTGGCCACCAACGCCGGTGGCATTAAAGGGGCCAAATACGGCACGACCCGGGATTATGTCCTCGATCTGGAAGTTGTTTTGCCGACCGGAGAGGTGCTGCACACCGGCTCGCACACCATGAAGTGTGTTTCCGGTTATGATTTAACGCGACTTTTCGTGGGGTCCGAAGGCACCCTGGGCGTAGTCACCGAGATAACGCTCAAAATCAATCCCACCCCCCAGGCTACCACGACCTGTTCGGCCACCTTCGCTAACCTGCCCCAGGCGGGCGAAGCGGTCAGCGAAATCATGCGTTCCGGGATTATTCCCAGCGTACTGGAACTTATTGACAGTGCCAATCTGCAAGCCGTCAACAAGGCCACCGATTTCGATTTGCCCGAAGTGGCGGCCATGCTGTTGGTGGAAACCGACGGGTACACCCAGGAAGAAGCCGATCGTCAGATGGACAGGGTTGTCGAAGCCCTGCAGAACAATAATGCCGGTGAAATCAAGCAGGCCTCAACGGCCGAAGAGGCCGAGCAGCTCTGGGCGGCCCGCAAGGCCAGCTATGGGGTCCTGACCCGTTTGAACAATAATGTCCTGGCTGAAGATCTGGTGGTCCCCCTCAGCAAAGTGGCCGAGATGCTATCCGGCATTCTGGAAATCAGCGAGCAGCACAATATTATGATTGCCACCGTAGCCCATGCCGGCGACGGAAATATTCACCCGGTTATGGTTTACGACGGCACCGATCCGGATGAAGTCAAACGTGTCAAACAGGTTGAGGCCGATTTGTTTAAACTGGCGCTCGATCTGGACGGCACCCTTACGGGCGAGCATGGCGTCGGCATGGCTAAAGCCGAGTATATGAATCAAGAGCACGATCCCGTGTTTATGCAGGTCATGAACGGCCTTAAAAAATTTTTTGACCCCAATGCGATTCTCAATCCCGGGAAACTGGGACTGGACGTCTAAACGTGCATCAAAACGTCCGCCCCGGCAGCCATAGCCATTGGCTTTAAGGAGGTTATCGAAATGGAGATTAATGGGTTTAACTTACCGGACGAATTGTATTACGAAGAGAATCATTTCTGGCTGCGGCCCGAAGAAGATTTCATCATAATGGGCATGGACGATTTTGCCCAGAAACTGGCCGGCGAGATTGTCTATGTTCAATTACCGGATGATGGCAAGGTGCTCAAAACCGGCAAAAAATTTGCCAAAATCGAGTCCGGTAAGTGGTTGGGGAAGGTATATGCACCATTTGATGGAGAGCTTGCTGCAGTCAACGAGGACCTCGAAATGGATCCCGGTCTGATCAATTCGGATTGTTACGGTCAGGGCTGGATCTACAAAATAAGGCCCGCCGACACACCGGATCTCAATAATTTTTACCACGGTCCGGAAGCGGTTGAAGAATGGATGCAGGCCGAAATGAAGAAATACGAAGAAGAGCTAAAAGGATAAGTGCTCATCCAACCGACCATTATCGGCCCGCTAAAAATAATGGGTTTGTTTTTTCTGGCGGCCCTCCTTGGAGCTCCGGGCGCGGAGGCGGCTTGGCTGATCGATCACGAGAAATTTCATGCCTCGTTCCACGGGCAGAATTCGTGCTACGACTGCCACGCAGATATCAGCGAACGCCCACAGCATCCCGACCCTGCCAATGTTAACAAACAGTCGTCTGACTTTTTTGATGTAGAGCACTGCCTGGCATGTCATGATCACATTCTGGAGGATCTCGATCAAGGGATACACGGTTCCGAAAAAATTGTAGAACATCAAAGCTATGAATACTGCATCGAATGCCACCCGCCGCATTCAGAGCTACCGCCGCAGGATCGGTTTGATACGTTTGATCCGGGCAGGCCCCTGGAAAAACAATGCGACATCTGTCACGAGCAGGAAACCGAACTGCCCCCTTTTGCAGATGAAGACCGGGACTGCATGATCTGTCATCTTCATCCGGGTCCGGAAGACACCCGCGCGGCTGAGAAAATAAATCGTTTGTGTCTTCATTGCCACGGCCAAACGCAGACCGGAACACCTGCGGAGGCGGCCACAGCGGCGCCTTGGATAGACACCATTGATTATCAAAAGCAGGCCCATGCAAAGATAGCCTGCAACCAGTGTCATCAACAGGCGGCGGCGTATAAACATTCAAGCCAGAAATTGGCGGATTGCCTTGAATGCCACCCCCGGCATGATGAAAAATTGGCGCACGACGCCCATATAAGGGTGGCCTGTGAAGCCTGCCATCTCCAGGGAGCTCAAGCGGTTAGAGATATCGAATCTCAACAGGTTCTTTGGAAAAAAAATCAGCTTCGCGGTGAGCCGTCGAAAATTCACCGGCTGGTTGAGTTTAATGATGAATCCTTTTGTCGGCGATGCCATTATCCGGATAATACCGTCGGAGCAGCGGCCATGGTGCTGCCTGCCAAAAGTATGCTTTGCATGCCATGTCATGCAGCCACCCTGTCGCTGGGTGACACGACAACCATTTTAACGCTGGTGCTTTTCCTCGGCGGAATGGTAATGACTTTTTCCCTGATTTTTTCGGGTGCCGGGCGTCAGCGCAGAGATATTGATCATTCCGGCAAAGACTTCAAGACAGCGGATCGGACTCGAAAATTCGCTTATGGCATCAAAGCCATCCTATGGGATGTTTTTTTTCAAAGGAGACTTTTTCGCCAATCTCAGATCCGTTGGTTTATTCATGGCCTGATCTTTTT